>CAXTTH010000122.1:0-6559 GCA_964247035.1 uncultured Acetobacteraceae bacterium | reverse complement strand
GCGCAGGCGTCAGCCGGCCGAGCGACCCGGCGGCGTGCACCATCGCGTCCAGCCGGCCGAACCGCTCGAACAGGCTCGGCCCCAGCGTGTCCAGTTGCGCGCCGTCCGCCAGGTCCAGCGGCAGCAGCGTCGCCTGGCCGCCGGCGGCGCGGATGGCGTCATCGGTTTCCTCCAGGCCGCCCTGGGTGCGCGCGGTGATGACCACGTGGCAGCCCACCCCGGCCAGGGCCACCGCCACGGCAGCACCAATCCCCCGGCTCGCCCCGGTGATGAGTGCTACCCGGCAATCCGTCACTGGCCAGGCAGCAGGCTGAGCTGGCGTTCCGCCTCGTTGTGCAGGTCGCTCAGCCCGATCGGGTAGTCCCCGGTGAAGCAAGCGTCGCAGTACGCGGGCCGCTCGCCGCGCCCGCCTGCCTTGCCGAGCGACTCGTACAACCCGTCCAGGCTGATGAACGCCAGGCTGTCCGCGCCGATCAGCCGCGCCATCTCGGCCACGTCATGCCGGGCGGCCAGCAGCTTGCCGCGCTCCGGCGTGTCGATGCCGTAGAAGCAGGAATGCGTGGTGGGCGGCGAGGAGATGCGCATGTGCACCTCCGCAGCGCCGGCCTGGCGCACCATCTCGACGATCTTGCGGCTGGTGGTGCCGCGCACGATCGAGTCGTCCACCAGGATCACCCGCTTGCCGCGCAGCACGGAGCGGTTGGCCGAGTGCTTCAGCTTCACGCCCAGGTTGCGTATCTGGTCGGTCGGCTCGATGAAGGTGCGGCCGACGTAGTGGTTGCGGATGATGCCCAGCTCGAACGGCAGGCCGCTCGCCTCGGCGTAGCCCATGGCGGACGGCACGCCGGAATCCGGCACCGGCACCACTACGTCGGCGGCCACGGCGGATTCGTGGGCCAGCGTCTCGCCGATGCGCTTGCGCGCCTCATAGACGGGCGTGCCTTCCATCACCGAGTCGGGGCGGGCGAAGTAGATGTACTCGAACACGCAGAACCGGCTGGCACGGGGGCTGAACGGCTTGATGCTGTGCACGCCCTTGTCGTTGATGATGACGATCTCGCCGGGTTCCACGTCCCGCACGAACTCCGCGCCCACGATGTCCAGCGCGCAGGTCTCGGAGGCCAGCACCCAGCCGCCGACCGTATCCGACCGGCCCGGCGGCGCGATGCGGCCCAGGATCAACGGGCGCACGCCGAGCGGGTCCCGCACGCCCAGCATCGCCTCGTTGGACAGGGCTATAAGGGAATACGCGCCCACCACCTGCTTCAGCGCATCGATCAGCCGGTCCGCCACGGTGGAGTACAGGCTGATGGCGATGAGGTGGACGAACACCTCGCTGTCGGTGGTGGACTGGAACAGGCAGCCGCGGCGGACCAGGGTGCGCTTGAGCGCCAGCGCGTTGGTCAGGTTGCCGTTATGCGCGACGGCCAGGCCGCCGAACTCGAAATCCGCATACAGCGGCTGCACGTTGCGCAGGATGGTCTCGCCGGTGGTGGCATACCTGTTGTGCCCCACCGCGGCCCCCCCGGGCAACGAGGCGATGACCCGGGCGTCGCCGAAATTGTCCGCGACCAACCCCAGCCCGCGGTGCTGATGGAAGCGCTGGCCGTCGAACGAGACGATCCCCGTCGCTTCCTGCCCGCGGTGCTGCAGCGCGTGCAGGCCAAGCGCGGTGAGGGCCGCCGCGTCCGGCACGTTCCACACCCCAAAGATGCCGCACTCCTCGTGCATCTTGTCATCGTCATGGTCGGTGGCCTGCATGGCGCCCTCCTAAGGCCGTGCCGGCTGGGCGCCCACGGCGCGGCCGACAGGGTTGGCATGGAGCAACTCGGCGGAGCTTTCCGGACGCCCCGCGGGTGGCACGGCAACAACGGGCCGGTAGGCGGGCGGCAGATGGCGCGCCGCCCAGGCAGCACCGAGATAGATGGAAGGCATGAGGCGCGCTTCCAAGACCGGGTCCGGCCAGCGTCCCACCGGCTCGACCGTGCCGACCACGATGTATGCGATGATCGCCAGCACCGCGCCGCGCGCCAGGCCGTACAGCAGCCCCAGCGTGCGATCCAGGCCGCCCAGCACGGAGCGCCGCACGGCGCCGGCCAGGATACGCGCGGCCAAGGAGAACACGATCAGCACGACGAGGAACACGCCGCCGAAGGCCACCGGGTCGGCCACGTCCGGGTTGCTGATCGTCTTGCGGACCAAGCCTTGCGCATCCGGATAGAACCAAGCCGCCGTGACGCCGGCCCCCACCCAGGCAGCCAGCCCGAGCACTTCGCGCACCATGCCGCGCAGGAAGCCCCACAGGCCGGAGCAGGCCGCAACCGCAAGCAGGGCGACATCCACCCAGTTCACGCGGTTTTGCCAGGACATGCGGCCATGGCTTGGTATCGGCTTCCGCCCCGAGTCGGCCAAGTTCCATTCACGCGCATCAGCGCCCAGCCGCGGCCGGAGCCGCCTCGAACACGATATCTTGCGCCCCATGCCACAGCACCCGGCGGCCCAGCTCTGGCAGCGCCTCCAGCCCTTGGGTCACGGTGAGGAAATGGTTGCCGGCCAACATGCCCACCTTGCTGGCAAACCGCACGCTGCCGTAGGCGAGCAGGATCTCCGTCTCGCTGATGCTTCCGGGATGCAGCAGGACCTGGCCCGGCGCCGGATAGCTGGTCGGGTTCTCGTAGCCGAGGCCAAGATCCCGCTTGCCGAGCGGAATCCAGCATGCTTCGCCGCTCCACCGGGCGTGGATGAGGCGCTGGCGGTAGGGCAGCAAGGCCCGGAATGCCGCGGCGGTGCGGGGCGCGGCCGACTCAAACCGTGCTGCGAACGTGACGCCGCCGGCGATGATGCGGAGATCGGTCATGGCCGCCGTGCTCTACTGCCGCAGGGGGCTGCGCACAATGCAGCGGAATTTGCGCCACCTGGCGACCTGCCGCATTAATTGCCCGTAGCCAACAAGGAAACGCGCAACCATGGACGTGAGCCAAATCAAGGAACATGCAGACGTCATCGGCGCCGATGGCGTTCACGTGGGCACGGTGGACCGGGTGCAGGGCGACCGCATCAAGCTGACGAAGCAGGGCGCGGGGGACCAGCGGCACCACTACATCTCGGTCGGCCTGGTGGCTGAGATCGAGGACGGCACGGTGCGGCTGTCGGCCAACGCCGACGTCGCGGTGACGTTCGAGGAGGTATGACCGTCCGCTGACCCCAAGCCGGCTGCAAGCGCGGCAGCGGCCCGTCAGGCCGCATCCTCCCGCGCCGGTTGCACGGCAAGCTCCGCGCGGCCGATGTAGTCGCGGGTAGCGGGGACGGCGTGGCCGCCGCGGGTGAGCTGCAGCTGCCAGACCATGAGGCCCAGGCGGCGGAACGCCAGTTCGCTGCCGGCCAGGTAGAACTCGAACATGCGGCAGAAGCGTTCGTCGTACAGCGCCGCCGCCTCAGCCCGGCGTGCGGCGAAGCGGCGCTGCCAGTGGCACAGCGTTTCGGCGTAGTGCTCCCGCAGCACCTCCAAGTCCGCCGTATCGAGGCCGCTGCGCTCCAGCGCGGGAAACACCTCGGACAACGCCGGGGAGTAACCGCCGGGGAAGATGTATCGCGCGAGCCAAGGGTTGGTGCTGGCGGGACCGCGGGAGCGGCCGATGGCGTGCACCAGCGCCACGCCGCCGGGCGTCAGCAGGTCATGGATGCGGGTGAAGAAGGCGCCGTAATGGTTGACGCCGACATGCTCGAACATGCCGACCGACACGACGCGGTCGAATGGCCCAGCCAGGGCCGGGTCGCGGTAGTCCAGCAGCTCGAAGCGGACCTGATGGCCTAGGCCCGCGGCGGCGGCGCGGCTGCGGGCAAAGGTCAGCTGCTCGGTGCTGAGGGTGATGCCGAGCACCTGCGCGCCGTAGTCCCGCGCCAGGGTCAACGCCATGCCTCCCCAGCCGCAGCCGATGTCCAGCACCCGCAAGCCTGGCCGCTCGAGCAGCAGCTTGGCCGCGATGTGGCGCTTCTTGGCGTCTTGCGCCTCTTCCAGGGTTTCCGCGCCGGTCGGAAAGTAGGCGCAAGAGTATTGCCAGTCCTTGTCCAGGAACAAGGCGTAGAGCCGGTCGTCCAGGTTGTAGTGCACCACGTTGCGGCGCGCCCGGGCGGCTGGGTTGTATTGCTGCAAGCGGCGCAGCAAGCGTCGGGCGTAACCATGCACCGCCACGCCCGGATGCACGCCCGACCCGGCGACGTTGCTCATCAGCAGGTCGAGCACGTCGTGCAGGGTGCAGCCGAGCAGGGCGAAGCTGCCATCCATGTAAGCCTCGCCCAGTCCGAGCGCCGGGTCGCTGACCAGGCGGCGCAGGGCGCGCACGGTGCGGATATCCACGCCCGCCTCCGGCCCGGCCGATCCGCGATAGGTGACGGACCGGCCATCCGGGTAGCGGACGTTCAGGCGGCCTTTGGTGATGAAGCGCCGCAGGATGGCATGGAGTATTGCTTGCACGCCATCTCGCCCCGAGCCGACCGCCTGAAGATGGACGGCGGGCTCAGGCCCGTCAAAGACGGCTGGTCAGTTCGGCAGCACGCCCGGTTCGGCGCCCGGCTCGAACAGGGCGGCGATCTCCTGGTCCGCCGCCGCGTCCTCGTCGTCGGCACCCTGGCCGATCCGCTCGCCACGGGCCTGCTTTTCCGCCTCCTCCGGGCTGCGGGCGACGTTGGCAGTCACCGGAAGCGACACTTCCGGGTGCAGCACGACACGGACGGTGGACAAGCCCAGCATCTTGATCGGCTGGTCGAGCACCACTTGCGAGCGGTTGATCGTCAACCCACCGGCCACGCAGCCATCGGCGATGTCGCGCGCGGAGACCGAGCCATACAGGTTGCCCGAGTCGCTGGCCTGGCGGATGATCACCACGGACATCTGGCCGATGCGCTCGGCCAGCCGCTCGGCCTCCTCGCGGCGGCGCAGGTTCTGCGCCTCCAGTTGAGCGCGCTGGGTCTCGAACTGCTCGCGGTTCGACTTGTTGGCGCGCAACGCCATCTTCTGCGGCAGCAGGAAGTTGCGGGCATAGCCGGGCTTGACGCGCACGACGTCGCCCATCTGCCCAAGCTTCTCGACCCTTTGCAGCAGGATCAGTTCAACGGCGGCCATGGCGAAGGCTCCTCAGGCCAGGATGTACGGCAGCAGTGCCAGGAAGCGGGCGCGCTTGATGGCCTGGGCCAGCTCGCGCTGCTTCTTCGCCGACACGGCGGTGATGCGGGACGGGACGATCTTGCCGCGCTCGCTCAGGAAGCGCGACAGCAGCCGCACGTCCTTGTAGTCGATCTTTGGCGCGTTGGGCCCGGAGAACGGGCAGGATTTGCGGCGGCGGTAGAACGGGCGGCGTGCGCCCACGGCCGAGCGGCGGCCGGCTGGGCTGACGTCCTCGCCACTGATTGCTTCCGACATGGGTTATTCCTCCCCGCCCGGGTTGAAGCCGCCGTTGAACCCGGGCCGGTCCTCGCGGCTGAACTCGTCGCGGGCGCGGAACTCCTCGCGGTCGTCGAAGCCGCGCTTGCGCCCGCTCTCGAAGCGCCCGGCAGGCTTGGGACCCCGGAACGTGCGCTCCCGGTCGTCGGACTTGCGCGACAGGATGGAGGACGGCTCGTCGTTGATCTCGTCCACGCGGATGGTCATGAACCGCAGCACGTCCTCGTTCAGGCCCAGTTGGCGCTGCATCTCATCGACGGCGGCCGGCTTGGCGTTGAGGCCGAGGAGCATGTAGTGCCCCTTGCGGTTCTTCTTGATGCGGTAGGCCAGGGAGCGCAGGCCCCAGTACTCGCGTTTCTGCACGGCGCCGCCATCGCCTTCAAGCTGGGCGGTGATGGTGTCGGCGACGGTCTCGACCTGTTGTTGCGTCACGTCGTTGCGTGCGATGAGCACGCATTCGTAAAGTGGCATGGATGGTCCCTATGGCTGGATCGGCCCGAGACGGGCATAGCCGCAGCGCAGCCATCGCGCCCCGGCAGGGAAGCGGCGCATCAACCACAGCCTGGCCCGGCGCACAAGATGCCCGGGCGATTTGACAGGCCCGGCGCGCGGCGTGGTAGTGCGCGACCGCAATCCGGGATCGTCTGCCATGCCCGTCCACGCCTTCATCTTCCCCGGCCAGGGCAGCCAGCTCGTCGGCATGGGCCGGGACCTGGCCGCCGCGTTCGCCGCCGCCCGCGAGGTGTTCCAGGAAGTGGACGACGCGCTCGGGCAGAGGCTGTCCAAGCTGATGTTCGAAGGCCCGGCCGAGCACCTGACGCTGACGGAGAACACCCAGCCGGCGCTGATGGCCGTCTCGCTGGCCGCGCTGCGGGTGCTGGAAACCGAGGGCGGCATGCCTTTGAAGGACCGCGCCGTGCTGGTCGCCGGGCATTCGCTGGGGGAGTACAGCGCGCTGGCGGCGGCAGGCAGCCTGGGCGTCGCGGCCTGCGCCCGGCTGCTGCGGGTGCGCGGCGAGGCCATGCAGCGCGCCGTGCCCGCCGGGGTGGGCGCCATGGCGGCGCTGCTGGGCGCCGAGCTGGAGCCGGTGCGCGCCATTTGCGCCGAGGGGGCGGAGGG
>CAXTTH010000121.1:0-6574 GCA_964247035.1 uncultured Acetobacteraceae bacterium | reverse complement strand
CCGCCGCCGTGGCCGGGCATGCCCAGCCCGGCGGCAGCACCTGCGGGTACTGCGCCACCTTGGACGGGGTCAGCACGTACAGGAACGTCTTGCCCCGGCGCTCCACGTCGTCCTGCATCGTCCGGATGCCGGCCGCCCAGCGTAGCGCCTGCGCCTGCCACCCCGGGGCGCGCGCGCAGTATTCCTGGGCATAGGCCACCTCCGACAGCACGCCGCCCGGGCCGATGATCAGGTTGGGCGCGGCGGACAGGCCGAACAGCGAGTACTGCACCTGGTTGCGCACCCGCACCGCCAACGGATACAGCGGCATCCGGGCGCCAACGACGCGGGCGAACGCCGCCTGGAAACGGCCTTGCGCCACGGCTGGCAAGGAAAGCTCCGGCTGTTCGGCGAAGCTCGCCCCGGCCAGCCCATGGGCAAGCTTCATGCCGTCCGGCCCGGTCAGGCGCAGCGCCACGGCGGCGAGGTTGATCATCAGCAGCAGCGCCGCGCCGGCCATGGCGGCAGCGCCCAGGCCGAGCGGCAGCAGCAGCAGGATGCGGCGCATCACCGGGGTCAGAACCGGAAGTACAGGAACGGGCGGAACGGGTCGGCCAGCGCCTTGGCCAGCGCGAACACGAACAGGCAGGACAGGCCCAGGTCCAGCGCCGCGCGGCCGGCAGGCGCGGCCAGCACGGAGCCCTGCGCCCGGTCGAACCCCGGCACGCGCGGCAGGAACGAGATCAGCGCCGCCGCGGCCATGGCCGTCATCATCGCCGGGGTGCGCCACAGCCCGGCCACCGCGCTCACCCGGCCCGGCTGCGCCATGGCGGCGGCCAGGCCGCCCACCTGCCCCAGCGACCCGGCGCGGAACAGCACCCATCCGCCCACGGTGACGACGAAGGTGCCGGCGTTGGCGGCCAAGCGGGGCATCCGGTCCAGCCAGCGCAGCAGGAACAGGCGTTCCAGCACCAGGAACACGCCCTGGTAGGCGCCCCAGGCCACGTAGGTCCAGGCCGCGCCGTGCCACAGGCCGCTGAGCAGGAAGCAGGCCCACAGGTTCAGGTAGCACCGCCAGGGCGGCACCCGGTTGCCGCCGAGCGGGATGTAGAGGTAGTCGCGGATCCAGGTGGACAGCGAGATGTGCCAGCGCCGCCAGAACTCGGTGATGCTGCATGATATGTATGGCTTGTCGAAGTTCTCGCGCAGCCGGAAGCCCAGCATGCGGGCCAGGCCGATCGCCATGTCCGAGTAGGCGCTGAAGTCGATGTAGATCTGGAAGGTGAAGAACAGCACGCCCCACCAGGCGTCCGCCCAGCCGAGCAGCGCCGGGTCGGCGGCGAAGCTCATGTCGGCGCCGGCGGCGAGGGTGTCGGCCAGGATGGTCTTCTTGACCACGCCGAGCATGAAGCGGCGGAACCCTTCGGCCAGGTCCCCGCCCCGGCTGCGACCGTAGGCGAGCAGCTGCGCCTCCAGCTCGTGGTACTTGATGATCGGCCCGGCCAGCAGCTTGGGAAACAGGAATACGTAGAGCAGGTAGGTGGGCAAGCCCGGCGCGGGGCGGGAGCGGCCGCGCGCGATATCGACCAGGTAGGTGATCTTCTCGAACACGATGAAGGAGACGCCGATCGGCAGCGCCACCTGGCCGACGTGCCACGGCTCCCGGCCTGCCGCCACCAGCAGGCGGTCCAGGTTGTCCACCGCGAACCCGGTGTACTTGTAGTATGCCAGCAGGCCCAGGTTGATCATCACGCCTGCGGCCAGCGCGGCCCGCCCTCTGCCGCCGCCGCGCGCCACCAGCCGGGCGAGCGCGTAGTCGGCGATGCAGGTCGCCAGCACGACGGGGACGAAGGCCGGCTCGCTCCACAGATAGAAGAACAGGCTGGCCGCCAGCAGCAGGGCGGCACGCGCCGGGGCTTGGCCCCGGACCAGGAGGAAGCCGGCGAGCACGATGGGGAAGAACAGGAAGAGGAAGAGCGGCTCGTAGAACAGCATCAGCTCATGCCGGGCTGCCAGCCTTGTGCAGGGCGAAGACCCGCAGGTTGTCGGTGAAGTTGTAGGTGTTCTGCATCACCAGCCGCATGTCACCCAGGCTGGCGCCGCCGCTGGCCATGCGGTCGAACTGGTCGAGCGCCACGGTGGGGGCGCGCAGCGTCGGCAAGGAAAGCCGGATGTCGGCAAAGCCGCAGCCCTGCGCCGCGCGCCAGATGCGGTGCACGTCGATGTCGTTCTCGATCACGCCGTGCTCGCGCATCTCATGCTGCGCGTCGGGCGTGGCGGAGTGGCGCGGGCCGGGCTCATGGAACACGGCGACGCCGCCGGTGCGCAGCACGCGGGCCATCTCCGCCAGCGTGGCCTCCTGGTCCAGCACGTGGTGGAACGCGTCGAACGAGACGATGCGGTCCATGCTGGCGTCCTCCGCCGGCAGCCGCACGCTGTCGAAACGGCGGAACTCGACCCGCAGCTCGGCTGCCAGCGGGTCCTGCGCCAGCCAGCGCCGGGCCAGGTCCAGCACGCGCTCCGACACGTCCACCGCCAGCATGTCGGCGCCCATGGTGGCGAGGCAGCGGCTCAGCCAGCCGGTGCCGCAGCCGAAATCCAGCACCCGGGCGCCCGGCGCCAGCACCAGGTGCTGCAGCACGAGCGAGAGCGAGGCCAGCCGGGATTGCGCGTCCTCCGCGTCCTGGAACGGGCGGCGGAACAGCGACGCCTCCTCCTGCTCGCGGACGAAGTAGGCGTCGGCGCGGGCGACGTGCTCGGCGGCGGTGTGGCGGGCCATGAGGTCGGCGACGCGCACCGGGTCCGCGGCGGACTGCTGCCGCACCGACCGGCCCGCATGGTCCGGCAGCTTCATGATCGGGGTGTAGTAGAGCCGCCGGAGCGCTGGGATTTTCCCCAGCCGGCGCAGGAGCGGTCGCACGCGGGCCTCACTGTCGGGTTTGCACGGCTTTCCTTAGCCCCGGCGGCGAGTCGGGTAAACTCGGTTTGCCGTTGTGCTTCCACGATATCGGCTGGGCTCGGCGTTGCCCTTGGATAATGAAAGATCAGGCTGATCTCCTAACGGAGGCAATCAGGCACAAACCTGATTGCTGTCCCTGGACAGGACCACTTACCAACAGAGAGAACATCCAACACGTCACTATGGTTGAACGTGTTCACGCTAGTAGCGATTAGCTGACCATGAACCTCGTCCGAAGTGCGTGGATTGAAGTGGCAGCGAGGCAACGGAACTCCCTGTATAGCTGGCTGAACCACTGTGATCTCAGCGCCTGTCCAGAGCACCAAACAGCCATTGATACGTTTTACGGAACTCTCACCTGTCTGGACATCAACAACTCGGGCTTTGAAAGAAATTGGCAGTCCCCCTCCATACCCGAGCATACGCAATGTTAGAGCGCCAAGTCGAGGCGACTGGATCACCATGGCAGCTGTAATGATCACAGCAATAGATACTACAAGCCAACGATACTGTTCCCACGCCACTAAGAACATTGCAAATAAAATCCAAATTACAATTAATATGTAAACAAGAAGAAGCCATATTGGACTAGCATCTGCCGGCAGAACGGGGCTTCCAAGCACGAAAAACATTGTGCTACCCAGTGCAAAAAGTGCAAGCATAATTGCACCAAGTGACACTTGTATTGATGTTTGCAGGAAGGCTTTAGATTCGCTCTTTGAGCTACCCAAAACAGGCACAAATCTTCCCGATTTTACGAGATAGATATGCCGAGATACAAACAAAGCAATCACAAACATTAACCCACTTAAAATTGTTATAGCCCCGAAAAAGCTGAATATCCAGAACAGAAAAGGATTACTTGCAAATTCTGGACAAATCCAGGTTCCGAAGACCCAGATCAGGCAACCTGAAAACGAGGAGAAAAGGAATGGTGAGAACAGCAGCAGCCAGCGCCTACCGAACTGGCCTATCTCTCGAACCGATGGCCACCAATCAGAGCCGGTTGGCCGAAGCCCCTTAAATTCCGGAGTCATTACAACCATGCCAAAGAGGACGAGCGGACCGCCTGCCAGCCAGAGCATGGCGAAGCAGTAAGAAAGTGCAATCAGCGCCAAGCAAACTACGAGGGACGCATCTGGGTCTGGGGCAGGAATACTGCTGCTCAAGCAATAAGCGCGTAACATCCAATATCCGAGAAACAACGATATAGGATAGCCGACTGTGACAGCGCGTCGGACAAGCCTTGCAGGTTGCTTCAAACTTCGGTTGATCTCTTTTAACGACCGTTTGGAGGATCGCGCCTGCATTGTCCCGGATGGGTTGGTCACAGTGACTCGGTTCCCTGATGCTGTAACAGCTAGGACAGAGTGCTTTGAAGAGCGCAAGAACCGCAGACGGATCATCTGCCTCTCGACGCCGGGCCACCAAGTCGCCATGTCAGCACCTTGCCCAGGAGTGCTCGGATGTCCGTCACCACCGCCAAAAAGCCGCTCGCCCGCACCCGCGGCGCCAGCAACCGGGACAGCCTGGTCGGCACCGTCACCTTCGAGCCGAAGCGGCAGCCGGCCAAGCCGCCGGGCAAGCGGCTGCGCGTGGTGAGCGAGTACGAGCCGGCGGGGGACCAGCCCACGGCCATCCGCGAGCTGTGGGCGGGCGTGCAGGCGGCGGAGCGGGACCAGGTGCTGCTGGGCGTCACCGGGTCCGGCAAGACGTTCACCATGGCCAAGCTGATCGAGCACGCCCAGCGGCCGACGTTGATCCTGGCGCCGAACAAGACGCTGGCGGCGCAGCTTTACGGCGAGATGAAGCAGTTCTTCCCGGACAACGCGATCGAGTACTTCGTCAGCTACTACGACTACTACCAGCCGGAAGCCTACGTGCCGCGCACCGACACGTACATCGAGAAGGACAGCCAGATCAACGAGGCGATCGACCGGATGCGCCATGCCGCCACGCAAAGCCTGCTGGAGCGCAACGACGTGGTGATCGTGGCCTCGGTGTCCTGCATCTACGGCATCGGCTCGGTCGAGACCTACTCGCGCATGGTGGTCAAGCTGGAGATCGGCGGGCGCATCGAGCGCGACACGCTGGCCCGCGCCCTGTCCGAGCAGCAGTACCGCCGCAACGACGTGGCGTTCCAGCGCGGCACGTTCCGCCTGCGCGGCGAGACGGTGGACATCTTCCCCTCCCACTACGAGGACCGCGCCTGGCGCATCAGCCTGTTCGGCGACGAGATCGAGGCGCTCAGCGAGTTCGACCCGCTGACCGGCGAGATCACCGGGCAGTTGAACGAGGTGCACATCTACGCCAACAGCCACTACGTGACGCCGCGGCCCACGCTCACCCAGGCGATCGCGGACATCAAGGTCGAGCTGAAGCAGCAACTGGCGAAGTTCACCGCCGAGGGCAAGCTGCTGGAGGCCGAGCGGCTGCAGCAGCGCACCACGTTCGACATCGAGATGATCGAGACCACCGGCAGCTGCAAGTCGATCGAGAACTACAGCCGCTTCCTGTCCGGCCGCAAGCCGGGGGAGCCGCCGCCCACCCTGTTCGAGTACCTGCCGGAGAACGCCATGCTGATCGTGGACGAGAGCCACGTGACGGTGCCGCAGATCGGCGGCATGGAGCGGGGCGACCACGCGCGCAAGTCCGTGCTGGCCGAGTTCGGCTTCCGCCTGCCGAGCTGCATCGACAACCGCCCGCTCAAGTTCGAGGAGTGGGAGCATTTCCGCCCGCAGACATTGTTCGTCAGCGCCACTCCCGGCCCGTGGGAGCTGGAGCGGGTGCAGGGCGTGTTCGCCGAGCAGGTGATCCGCCCCACCGGGCTGATCGACCCGGTGACGGAGATCCGCCCCGTCGAGCGCCAGGTGGACGACCTGCTGCACGAGATCCAGTTGGTGAAGGGCCGCGGGGCGCGCACGCTGGTGACGACGCTGACCAAGCGCATGGCGGAGGACCTGACCGACTACCTGACCGAGAACGGCATCAAGGTGCGCTACCTGCACAGCGACGTGGACACGCTGGAGCGCATCGAGATCATCCGCGACCTGCGCCTGGGGGTGTTCGACGTGCTGGTGGGCATCAACCTGCTGCGCGAGGGCCTGGACATCCCGGAATGCGCCCTGGTGGCGATCCTGGACGCGGACAAGGAGGGTTTCCTGCGCAGCCAGACCAGCCTCACGCAGACCATCGGCCGGGCGGCGCGCAACGTGGATGGCCGGGTGATCCTGTATGCGGACGTGATGACGGACAGCTTGCGCAACGCGCTGGAGGAGACGGCCCGGCGGCGGACCAAGCAGGAAGCCTGGAACACCGCCCACGGCATCACCCCCACCAGCGTGCGCAAGCACATCGGCGAGGCGCTGAGCAGCGTGTTCGAGCAGGACTACGTGACGGTGGCGCCGGTGAAGAACGCGGGCGTCACCGACATGGTGGGCAAGGACTTGGCCCATTCGATCACGGATTTGGAGAAGCGGATGCGCACGGCGGCGGCCGACCTGGAGTTCGAGGAGGCGGCTCGGCTGCGCGACGAGATCAAGCGGCTGGAGGCGCTGTCTCTGGGCCTGGCGCCGCCGCCGGTGGCGCAGCGAATCGGGGCGCCGAAACGGGACCGCACGCCGGAGCCGCTGGGGC
>CAXTTH010000120.1:2034-6592 GCA_964247035.1 uncultured Acetobacteraceae bacterium | reverse complement strand
CGCCTACCGTGGCATCGTGGTGGACCATCGGGTGCAGGTGGGCGGCACGGTGCTGCTGGTCAGCCAGCCGCTGGGCGACGGCGCTGCGGTGGCGCTGCCGCCGGGTGCGGCGGTGTGCGTCTCCTGGTCGCCCGGCGCCTGCATCCTGCTGCCGCAATGAGCCGCTGGTGGGTGCTGGCGCCGGTATGGGCCTGGCTGCTGCTGTTCATCGCCGCCCCCGCCGCCATCGTGCTGGCGCTGTCGTTCTCGCAGGCCGCCGCCAGCGTGCCGCCATACGACCCGCTGCTGACCTGGGGCCACGGCTGGCCGGCGCTGCACCTGCTGGGCGACAACTACGCGACGCTGGCGGGGGACGGCTACTACCTGCACGCCGCCCTGCAAAGCCTGCTGGTCGCCAGCGTGTCCTGCGTGCTCTGCCTGCTGATCGGCTTTCCCATGGCCCTGGCCATCGCCCGCGCGCCGGAGCGGTGGCGCTCCTTGCTGCTGCTGCTGGTCATGCTGCCGTTCTGGACCGGCTTCCTGCTGCGCATCGTCGCCTGGATCGGCCTGCTGGGCGACGAAGGTTGGATCAATGCGGCTTTAGGCGTGCTGGGCGTGGCCCCGCTGCACATGCTCTACACCCGCTTCGCGATGTACGTGGGCATCGTCTACTGCTACCTGCCGTTCATGGTGCTGCCGCTCTACGCCCGCCTCTCCAAGCTGGACCCGGCGCTGGAGGAAGCCGCCGCCGACCTCGGCGCGTCGCCGGCCCGGGTGTTCCTCTCCGTCACCTTGCCGCTGGCGCTGCCGGGCATCCTGGCCGGGCTGGCCCTGGTGTTCATGCCGGCGGTGGGCGAGTACGTGATCCCCGAGCTGCTGGGCGGCCCGGCGGCGCAGACCGTGGGCCGCGCGCTGTGGAACGAATTCTTCGAGAACCACGACTGGCCGATGGCGGCGGCGCTGGCCAACGCGCTGCTGGTCGGGCTGCTGCTGCCGCTGGCGCTGCTGCGGGTGGGGCAGCGGCGGTTGTGAGCGGCTACAGGTGTCGCTCGAAATCCATGTGCTGGTGCAGAACGCGCATGATGAGCACGCCATCGTCGGTTCTGCGGTAGAACACGGAATGACTGGCCGCCTCCATCACGCGATAGCCAGGGCGGATGTGGCCTGCGTCGCGGCCCAGCTCGGGAAACTCTGCCAGTCGCCCGAATGTCTCATGCAGGCCGAGCACATAAGCCTCGGTGCGGGCGAAGCCCCACTGTCGGACGGAGCTTTCAGCGATGGTTTCAATGTCGGCGTCGGCTGCACCTGAAAGGGCGTAGCTACCCACGCGCCGCGCCGCTGCGTTCCTTCACAGCCGCCCAGATGTCGTGGACGCTGCGGCGGCTGATGCCGCTTCCCTCGCCCGCGATGAGCGCAGCCCGGAGCGCGGCGAGCTTCGCTTCCTGCTCCTCCAGCAGGCGCAGACCGGCGCGCACCACGTCGCTCGCGCTGCTGTATCGGCCTGCGCCGACTTGCGCCTCGATGAAGCCCGCGAAATGATCCCCAACGCTGAACGAGGTGTTCTTGCTCATGGTTATTTATACCAAGGATTGGCATGGTTGGAAGGCTTGCCAAACTGGCGCAGTCACGTCGTGACCAATGGTTGGCGCCGCACCAGTCCCGGGACCCTTATCTGCCAGGTCGCCGCTGATCCCGCCGTGTCCTGCGGCCGGTTGCTGCCGCTGGCGCTGCTGCGCGCGGGGCAGCGCCGGTTGTGAGAGGACTGCTCCTGGTATATACCATTGCCGTATCACAGGAGCGCAGCATGGCGACGGCGAAGGTGTTCTGGTCCGGCAGGTCGCAAGCGGTGCGGTTGCCGAAGGAGTTCCGTTTTGAGGGCGCTGAGGTCCAGATACGCCGCCAGGGAAGGGGAGTCATCCTCGAGCCGATCCAGCCTGCGACAGAAGACGAATGGGCGTGGCTTGACCGCATCGCCGGACCGCTTCCACAAGATTTCCTGGATGCGCTCGAGGAGTCCGAAGGAGAGGCGCCAGACGAAGCTCGCTTCGATTGACTCACCTGCTCGACTCGAACGTCGCCATCGGCTTCCTCAAAGGGCATCAGCGGATCACCTTGCGGATGCGGTTTCGCCCTCGCGGCGAGGTCGCCTTGTCCGCGATCGGGATGAACGAGCTCTGGTTCGGCGCTTTCAAGTCTGTCCAGGTCAACGCGGTCCTGAGCCGGCTGGAACAGTTCGATCTTCCTGTGCTGGCATTCGATGCGCACGACGCGCGGTGCGCCGGCGAGGTTAGGGCAGTCCTGAGCCGCGCGGGCCGCCCTATCGGCGCCTATGACGGCCTTATCGCCGGCCAGGCCCTCGCCCGTGACCTCACCCTCGTCACCCACAACACCCGCGAGTTCTCCCGCGTCCCCGGCCTGCGCATCGAAGACTGGGAGCTATGAAGCTCTCCCGCACCCTGCTCGCAGCCCTGCTGTTCGGCTACGCGTTCCTGTTCATCCCCGTCATCCTCCTCGTCCTCACCAGCTTCAACGATTCCCGCATGACCACCGTGCTGTCCGGCTTCTCCTGGCGCTGGTACGCAGCCCTCTGGCATGACACCCGGCTGATCGCGGCCGGGCTGCTCTCCTTGCAGGTGGCCGCGCTGTCCGCCACCGGCGCCACCATCCTCGGCGCCGCGGCGGCCATGGTGCTGGCCCGCTTCCGCCGGGTGCGCGGGCGCGGCGCGCTGGACATGCTGCTGGCCACCCGCCTGGTGCTGCCGGACGTGCTGATCGGCCTCTCGCTGCTGCTGCTGTTCGTCTCCAGCCAGCAACTCTTCGGCTTCCCCAGCCAGCGCGGCGCCGTCACCATCGCGGTGGCCCACGTCTCGTTCTCGCTGTCCTACGTCGCCGTGGTGGTGCGCGCCCGGCTGGACGGGGCGGGCGTCGACCTGGAGGAGGCGGCGATGGACCTCGGCTGCTCCCCCGCCGGCGCGTTCTTCCGCGTGACGTTGCCGCTGCTGGCGCCGGCGCTGCTGTCCGGCTGGCTGCTCGCCTTCACGCTCAGCCTGGACGACCTGGTGGTGGCCAGCTTCGTCTCCGGACCCGGCGCGTCCACCCTGCCCATGGTGGTGTTCTCCTCCCTCAAGCTCGGCGCGACCCCGGAGCTGAACGCGCTGGCGACCGTCATCCTGCTGCTGGTGTCCAGCGCCCTGCTCGGCGCGTGGTTCGCGCAGCGGGGGCTGGCGCAGCGGCGCGCGGTTGCCGCCGGGCGCACCCGGGCTTAGGTTCAGCCCGCTCCGAGAGGCCCGACATACACCATGCAGCTCATCGCCGAACGGCTCGGCCGCGTCAGCCCCAGCCAGACCATCGCCATCTCCAGCAAGGCCCGCGCGCTGAAGGCGGCCGGGCGGGACATCATCAGCCTGTCCGCCGGCGAGCCGGACTTCGACACGCCGGACAACGTGAAGCAGGCCGCCATCCGCGCCATCCAGGCCGGCGACACCAAGTACACCGACGTCTCCGGCACCCCCGCCCTGCGCCGGGCGGTGGCCGGGAAGTTCCGCCGCGACTCGGGCCTGGACTACCAGCCGGAGGAGATCATCGTCGCCACCGGCGGCAAGCAGATCATCTACAACGCCATGGTCGCCACGCTGAACGCCGGCGACGAGGTCATCATCCCCAGCCCCTGCTGGGTCAGCTACCCGGACATCGTGGCCCTGGCGGACGGCACCCCCGTCATCGTGCCCTGCGGCCAGAACAACGGCTTCAAGCTGCTGCCGGAGGACCTGGAGGCCGCGATCACCCCGCGCACCAAGTGGTTCATGCTGAACAGCCCCTGCAACCCCACGGGCGCCGCCTACTCCCACGCCGAGCTGCGCGCCCTGTGCGACGTGCTGCTGCGCCACCCGAACGTCTGGGTGTTCACCGACGACATCTACGAGAAGCTCACCTACGGCGGCTTCCAGCCCGCCACCGTGGTCGAGGTGGAGCCGCGCCTGCGCGAGCGCACCCTGACCATGAACGGCTGCTCCAAGGCCTACGCCATGACGGGGTGGCGGATCGGCTACGCCGGCGGCCCGCTGCCGCTCATCAAGGCCATGGACAAGCTGCAGTCGCAGTCCACCTCCAACGCGTCCTCCATCAGCCAGGCCGCCGCCGTCGAGGCGCTGAACGGCCCGCAGGACGCCATCCCGCGCATGGTGGAAGCCTACCAGCAGCGGCGGGACCTGGTGGTGGACATGCTGAATGCCGCACCCGGCGTCACCTGCCACCGGCCGGAGGGCGCGTTCTACGTGTTCCCCTCCGTGCACGGCTGCATCGGCAAGACCTCGCCCAAAGGCGCGCGCATCATGGACGACGAGGCGTTCGTCACGGCGCTGCTGGACGAGGAGGGCGTGGCGGCGGTGCACGGGGCGGCGTTCATGTACCCGGGGCATTTCCGCGTCAGCTACGCCACCAGCACGGAGGCGCTGCGCGAGGCCTGCACCCGCATCCAGCGGTTTTGCGCCAGCCTGCGCTAAGGCAAGGGGCGCCGCCCCTTGACCCTGGGGGGGGGGGGCGGCCCCCCCCCCCCACAAATTGGTTTTAAAAAGGGCGC
>CAXTTH010000120.1:0-2024 GCA_964247035.1 uncultured Acetobacteraceae bacterium | reverse complement strand
CTCTCGGCCCCAGGCCCCAATAATTGGGTTTCAAAAGGGCCGCGCCCTTTTGCGGGTCAAGGGCAGCGCCCTTGCCTGACCTGTCTTCCCGCCTGTCCCGCATCCCCGTCGCCGCCACCATGGCCGTGACCGCGCGCGCCCGCGCCATGCGCGCCGCCGGCATCCCCGTCATCTCGCTGACCATCGGCGAGCCCGACTTCGCCAGCCCGCCCCACGCCATCGAAGCCGCCCACCAGGCCGCCCTTGCGGGCGAGACCAAGTACACCCCCCAGGACGGCACGCCCGCGCTGAAGCAGGCCATCCAGCGCAAGTTCGCCCGCGACTCCGGGCTAGAGTTCGCGCCTGACGAGATCACCGTCGGCAACGGCGGCAAGCAGGTGATCTTCAACGCCCTCATGGCCACGCTCGACGAAGGCGACGAGGTGGTGATCCCCGCCCCCTACTGGGGCGCATACCCCCTGATGGTCGCCCTGGCCGGCGGCGTGCCGGTGCCGGTGGACTGCCCGCAGCGCAACGGCTTCCGCCTGCGCCCGCAGGACCTGGACGCCGCCATCACCCCGCGCACCAAGTGGCTGCTGCTGAACTTCCCCAACAACCCGACCGGCGCAGCCTGCCCGGCGGACGAGCTGGCCGCCCTGGGCGATGTCATGCGGCGTCACCCGCACGTCTGGATCATGTCGGACGACATGTACGAGCACCTGCTTTACGACGGCCTCCGCCACGCCACCCTGGCCGCGCTGCACCCGGCGTTGCGGGACCGCACGCTGACCGTCTCCGGCGTCTCGAAAACTTACGCGATGACCGGCTGGCGGGTGGGCTTCGCCGCCGGGCCGCGTGCCCTCATCAAGGCGATGTCAGTGATGCAGGGGCACGCCACCGCCGGCGGCTCCGGCATCGCCCAGGCCGCCGCGGCCGCGGCCCTGGACGGCCCGCAGCACAGCGTGGCCGCGCAGGTCGCCGCCTACCGCCGCCGCCGGGATCTGGTGGTGGACGCGCTGAACCGTGCGCCCGGCGTCGCCTGCCACCGGCCGGAAGGCGCGTTCTACGTCTATCCCAGCATCGCCGGCTGCCTGGGCCGCACCACCCCCGGCGGCGTGCGGCTGGACACGGACGAGCAGTTCGCCGCGGCCCTGCTGGAGGAGCGCCAGGTCGCCACCGTCCACGGCGCGGCGTTCGGCATGAGCCCCCATGTGCGCATCAGCTACGCCACCGACGAGGCGACCCTGGCGGAAGCCTGCGCCCGCATCCAGGCGTTCTGCGCCTCGCTGGCATGATCCGCCCCACCCTTCGCCCGGGCCGCGACGAGGACGGCCCCGGCCTGATCGACCTGATCGGCGCGTGCTGGGCCGAATACCCCAGCATCGTCTTCGACGTGGACGCCGAGCTGCCGGAGCTGCACGCCTTCGCCAGCTACCTGCACGGCCGCGGCGGCGCGTTGTGGGTGGCGGAGGCGGACGGCGTCGTGGTCGGCATGGCCGCTGCCCACCCGGAGGCGGACGAGTGGCGGCTGTCCAAGCTCTACGTCGCCGCCAGCCAGCGCGGCGCAGGCCTGGCCGAGACGCTGCTGCGCGGCGCCGAGCAGCACGCCCAGGCGGCGGGCGGCGCGCGGATGATGCTGTGGTCCGACATGCTGTTCACCCGCGCGCACGCCTTCTACGCCAAGCAGGGCTACGTCCGCCGCGGCGGCCTGCGCGCGCTCAACGACCTGTCGCACTCGATCGAGGCCATGTTCGCCAAGCCGCTCGCCGGCCTGGCGGTGGAGGAGCTGGACGTGGCGGCGACCGAAAGCGCGGAACGCCCGCTCGCCGCCCTCCTGCGGGACTGCCTGGACGCCGGCGCATCCCTCTCCATCCTGCCGCCGGCCGGGCGCAAGAAGCTGGCGGCCTACTGGCACGGCGTCACCCGCAGGGTGGGGCAGGGCGAGGTGCGGCTGTTCGCCGCCTGGCTGGACGGCGCGCTGGTCGGCACGGTGCATCTCGGGCTGGCGATGCCGGAGGTGTCGGCCCACACGGCCGAGATCGGCA
>CAXTTH010000119.1:0-6594 GCA_964247035.1 uncultured Acetobacteraceae bacterium | reverse complement strand
GCCCGGCCCCGCGCCAGGGGCGATGCCGATGCCGCCTTTCGCCTGGCGGCGCTGGCGGCGGCCCTGTTCGTGCTCGTGAGCTTGGGCGCCGCCGCGTTCTCGATGTTCTGGGGAGGCTTGCCCGCCTTCAGGAAGTTCGGGCTGGGCTTCGTCTACCGGTCCGAGTGGGACCCCGTCCGCCAGGATTTCGGCGCGCTGGTGCCGATCTTCGGCACGCTCGTGACCTCGGCCATCGCCATGGCCATCGCCGTCCCGGTCAGCTTCGGCATCGCGGTGTTCCTGACGGAGGTGAGCCCCAGCTGGCTGCGCGGGCCGGTGGCCGCCGCCGTCGAGCTGCTCGCCGGCATCCCCAGCATCATCTACGGCATGTGGGGGCTGTTCGTGTTCGTCCCGTTCATGTCGGACGTCATCGAGCCGTGGCTGAGCGACACCCTGGGCGCCGCTCCGCTGCTGGGGGCGCTGTTCGACGGCCCCCCGCTCGGGATCGGCATGCTGACGGCCGGCATCATCCTCGGCGTCATGGTCATCCCGTTCATCTCGTCGGTGATGCGCGACGCGTTCAGCCTGGCGCCCACGCCGCTGCGCGAGGCGGCCTACGGGCTGGGGGCGACGCGGTGGGAGGTGATCCGCGGCGTGGTGCTGCCCTACACGCGCACGGCCGTGGTCGGCGGCATCTTCCTCGGCCTCGGGCGCGCGCTCGGCGAGACGATGGCCGTGACCTTCGTGCTCGGCAACGCCCACCAGCTGGCGGCCTCGCTGCTGGCGCCGGGCAACTCGATCGCCGCGGCGATCGCCAACGAGTTCACCGAGGCGGATTCGGAGACCTACCTGTCGTCCCTGATCGGGCTCGGCTTCCTGCTCTTCGTGGTGACGTTCATCGTGCTCGCCTGCGCAAAGCTGATGCTGCTCCGGCTGAGCCGCAGCGAGGGGACGGCCTGACATGGCCAAGCCATCCACCCGCGCCCGGCGTCGCCAGCTCACCAACCTGGCAGCCCTGACCCTGGCCACGGCAGCGACCGCGTTCGGGCTGGCCTGGCTGGTGTGGATCCTGGGCACGACCGTCGTGAACGGCGCCTCGGCGCTCAACCTCAAGCTGGTCACGCAGATGACGCCGCCGCCCGGCCGGGATGGCGGCCTGCTGAACGCCATCTACGGCAGCGCCGTGATGATCGGGCTGGCCGTGCTGCTCGGCGCGCCCATCGGCATCCTGGCCGGCACCCACCTTGCCGAGTACGGCCGCAAGAACCTGCTCGCCGAGGTCATCCGGTTCGTCAACGACATCCTGCTCTCGGCGCCGTCCATCGTCATCGGGCTGTTCGTCTACGAGCTGGTGGTCCGCTCGACCGGGCACTTCTCCGCCTATGCCGGAGCCGTCGCCCTGGCGTTCATCCTGCTGCCGGTCGTCGTGCGGACCACGGACGAGACCATCCGGCTGGTGCCGGTCACGCTGCGCGAGGCCGCCCTGGCGCTGGGCGCGCCGCAGTGGCGGGTCATCGTCAGCGTGCTGTACCCGGCCGCCCGCACCGGCATCCTGACGGGGCTGCTGCTGGGCGTTGCGCGCATCAGCGGCGAGACGGCCCCGCTCCTGTTCACGGCGCTGAACAACCAGTACTTCACCGCCAGCATGTCCGAGCCGATGGCCAACATCCCCGTGGTCATCTTCCAGTACGCGCTGGCGCCCTATGACGCCTGGCATGCGCTGGCATGGGCGGGCGCGCTGCTGATGACCCTGTTCGTGCTCGTCACCAGCGTGGGCGCGCGTTTCCTGCTCCGCACCCGCCTGCGGTAAGGACGAGATGCCACAGCAGCAAGGCAGCACCGTGACAACCAAGCTCCTGCACCACGCGGACGACCAGGCCGACGCGGCCAAGCCGCGCATAGAGATCAAGAACCTCGACTTCTTCTACGGCAGCAACCGGGCGCTCAAGGGCATCAACCTCGACCTGGCGGAGCGGCGGGTGACCGGGATGATCGGCCCGTCGGGCTGCGGCAAGTCCACCCTGCTGCGCGTGCTGAACCGCATGTACGACCTCTACCCGGGCCAGCGCGCGACCGGCACGGTCATGATGGACGGCCAGAACATCATCGGCGACGCGATGGACCGCAACGCCCTGCGCAGCCAGGTCGGCATGGTGTTCCAGAAGCCGACCTGCTTCCCGATGTCGATCCAGGACAACATCGCGTTCGGCGTGAAGCTGCACGAGGGGCTCAGCCGGGCGCAGATGGCCGAGCGCGTCGAATGGTCGCTGACGCGCGCCGCCCTGTGGGGCGAGGTCAAGGACCGGCTGGGCGCTTCCGCCATGGGCCTGTCCGGCGGCCAGCAGCAGCGCCTGTGCATCGCGCGCACCATCGCCACGCGCCCCGAGGTGATCCTGCTGGACGAGCCGACCAGCGCGCTCGATCCCATCAGCACCCTCAGGGTCGAGGAGCTGATCGACGAGCTGAAGCGCGACTTCACCATCGCCATCGTGACCCACAACATGCAGCAGGCCGCCCGCTGCGCCGACCAGGTGGCGTTCTTCTACCTGGGCGAGCTGGTCGAGGTGTCCCCGGCGGCGCAGATGTTCACCGCCCCCCGGCAGAAGAAGACGCAGGACTACATCACCGGCCGGTTTGGCTAGCAGCCCACCAGAGAGGAAGCACCGCCATGGCGGACGCCCAGCCCGAGCACATCGTCCGGTCCTACGCCCAGGACCTGGTCGCCCTGCGCGACCGCATCGCCCAGATGGGCGGCCTGGTGGAGGCGCAGGTGGCCGCCGCCGCGGTCGCCGTGGTCCACCAGGACAGCGCCGCCGCGACCCAGGCCATGGAGCAGGACCCGGCGGTCGATGCGCTGGAGCGCGACGTGGAGGCCCAGGTGATCCGCATGCTGGCGCTGCGCCAGCCGATGGCGCAGGATTTGCGCCAGATCGTGGCGGCGCTGAAGGTCACCTCCGCCCTGGAGCGCATCGGCGACTACGCCACCAACGTCGCCAAGCGCTCGATCGTGCTGGGCCAGTTCGCCCTGCCGTTCAGCCTGTCCGGCATCGCGCACATGACGCGCATGGTGCAGGAGAACCTCAAGCTGATCGTCGACGCCGTGGGGGAGAACGACGAGGCCAAGGCGATGCAGGTCTGGCGCTCGGACCAGGCGGTGGACGACATCTACAACGCCATCTTCCGCGAGCTGGTCACCTACATGATGGAGGACCCGCGCAACATCACGCCCTGCACCCACCTGCTGTTCATCGCCAAGAACCTGGAGCGCATCGGCGACCACGCCACCAACATCGCCGAGACGGTGCACTACGCCGTGACCGGCGAGGCGCTGCCCGAGAGCCGGCCCAAGGGCGACATGAGCGCCTACGCCGTCGTCCGGCCGCGGGAATAGCGGCCGTGGCCGAGGGCATGTCCAGCCACGCGAGGCCCCTGGTGCTGGTGGTGGAGGACGAGGCGGCGCTGGCCACCATGCTGCGCTACAACCTGGAGAAGCAGGGCTTCCGCGTCGATGAGGCGACAGACGGCCAGGAGGCGCTGACCCGCATCGCCGAGGCGCCGCCGGACCTGGTGCTGCTGGACTGGATGCTGCCGGTGATGAGCGGCATCGAGGTCTGCCGCCAGATCCGCCGCCGCCCTGCCACGCGGGACCTGCCCGTCATCATGGTGACGGCGCGCACCGAGGACGGCGACGCGGTGCGCGGCCTGAACACGGGGGCTGACGACTACATCACCAAGCCGTTCAGCATGGAGGCGCTGCTGGCCCGGATGCGCGCCCTGCTGCGCCGCGCCGGCGCGCTGCCGGCCAAGGGGCGGCTGCAGTTCGAGGACATCATGGTGGACCTCTCCGCCCACCGGGTGCAGCGCAGCGGCCGCGCCGTGCACCTGGGGCCCACGGAGTTCCGCCTGCTGGAGTTCTTCATGCAGCACCCGCGCCGGGTGTTCTCGCGCGAGGAGCTGCTGGACGCGGTGTGGGGCCCGGACATCCACGTGGAGCCGCGCACGGTGGACGTGCACATCCGCCGGCTGCGCAAGTCGATCAACGGGGAGGGGGAGGTGGACCTGGTGCGCACGGTGCGGGCGGCGGGGTATGCGCTGGACACGGAAAGCCTGTGAACAGGTGAGTGGGCGTAGTTGCCAGTGCCTGGGAGCTTGGAATGCCTCTGCCGCTGCTCTCATGGACACTGCTGCTTGATCTGAAGGAACTCGCGGCTACGCCTTGTTGGATTGGGTGCTTGGTTTCAGGCCTGAAGTCGCAGGTGAGCCTAGTTGGCGCGCGAGACAGTCGAGAACCGTTGCTTGGCAAATACGTCTTGCGCAAGCTGCCCACCCACGTGCTAAGACGCCATGTAGAACGCAAAAATGCGTCTGACGTCTGATTCGTTCGCCTGGGATTTAGGTTGCACTAAGGATTCAGCTCAAATCACGAGGGTAAAAATGCGACGGATTGCAACAGCTCTGTCGGCCATGTGCGCAGTGGCCCTGCCGCAGCAGGTTCTGGCGGCAGTATATGATTTCCAGGATACGGAAAGTTCTGCTCTTAGCTCTTCTCCTGTAAGTTTCAGCTTTGCGCTGGACACATCGACGGCGAATGTAACTCTTGGAACCACCTCGTTCAGCAATGTCGTCATTGATGACAATGGGACGCTCTCCAGCGGCAATACCGTAGCGATCCAGTTCAGCACCAACATCAGCAGCCCGCTGTTCTTTCTGGTTGATACCAACCCCGGCGCTGTTCCCGAGCCTTTCTCATCGGGAGCAGGGTCAAGCCTCGCTTTCAACCTTGGAAACTTCAACATCGCTGATGGCATGACGGATGGAGAGGGCGTCCTGGCCATCTCGTTGGCTTCCCCGGCCTCTTCCGTTCCCGAGCCGTCCTCGTGGGTTCTCATGGTCGCTGGCGTCGGCCTCATGGGCGCAACTCTCCGGCTTGGCGGGCATGCCCGGAAACCCACGCTCGCAGCGTGATCCACTCCCATTGGCCAAGGCCAGCAACCGGCACCAGCAAAGGCGCCCTGGATACGAAGGCGCTTTGACACCGGAGGCGAAGGTGCTTCGAACCGCCCGGCTGCTGCTGCGACGCTGGCGCCCCAGCGACAAAGCGGCTTTCGCAGCCTTGAACAACGATCCTGACGTGCAGCGATACACGCCGGGTCTGCTGGAGCGATGGCGGCGCTACCCCGCCCGGTAAAGCTCATCCATCATGATGATGATCCCGGGTGGCTCCATCGTGACCGGGCCGTTGACCACGACCAGCGTTTCGATGCCGTCGCCGCTCCGGCGATGGTGGGTCACCACCCGCCGGGTCGGATGCACGATCAAGTAGTGCATCACCGACGGCCCCCGGAAGCAGCCCGCCAGCTTGCCCCCGGTGTCCGTCGAGGCGGCGCCGGGCGAGAGCACCTCCACCACGATCACCGGGTTGGGCGCAGCGACGGCGGCGTCGCCCATCGGCGCGCCGCAGTTCACCAGCGCGTCCGGCTCGTAGTCGCTGTCGCCGGTCTCCACCGTCGCACCATCAGGCAGGG
Organism: uncultured Acetobacteraceae bacterium; assembly: GCA_964247035.1. GTDB lineage: Bacteria > Pseudomonadota > Alphaproteobacteria > Acetobacterales > Acetobacteraceae > LMUY01. The sequence continues at coordinate 1,090 of CAXTTH010000119.1, read as the reverse complement.
CCTGGCAACCAACCCCAGCCTGGGCCACCGCGCGATGCAGGGCGAGGTAAACCGCCGCTTTCATCCGCAGGTGCGCGCCGCGTTCCGCCGCCATGGCCACGATGCGGCCATCCACCCGTTCGTAGCGGCCCTTGGGCTGCGCCTCGCGCCAGCGCCTGAACTCCTCGCGGGAGCAGTGCTCGCCCGTTGCCAGCTCCGTCACTACCGCCGCCGGTGCGTCCGGTGGCGGATCGCCGCGCGGTGCACCGGCGGCGGCGGAGGCGGCCCGATCTTGTCGAACGTGGCGTCCAGCTCCTGGGCGGCGAACGCCTCCGCGTCCCGCGCCCGCGCCACGGCAGCGCCCATGCCGAAGAACTCGTGCGTCATGCCGCCATACTCGGTGCGGGCCACCTGGTTGCCCTGCGCCTGCAGCTTGTAGGTCAGGAACAACCCGTCCGAGTCGAGCGGGTCGATCTCGGCGGAGACGATCGTGGTGGGCGGCAGGTTGTGCAGGTCGGCGCGGCCGATTAGGTCGAGCCGCGGGTCGCTCAGGTCGGCCGGGCTGGCGACGGTGTTCCTCACGTACCACAGCACGTCCGCCCGCCCGAGCGGCACGGCCCGCTCGTTCGCGATGTAGGATGGCGTGTGGGTGTCGGTTCCCGCCACCGGATAGACCAAAAGCTCGTGCACCGGCGGCTTGAGGTGGGCGTCCCGCGCCGCGATCGACACGTTGATGGCCAGGTTGCCGCCCGCCGACTCGCCCGCCACGGCGATGCGCCGCGGGTCCGCCCCCAGGCTGGCCGCGTTGGCCAGCAGCCAGCGATAGGCGGCGAACGCGTCGTCATGCGCGGCCGGGAAGCGGTTTTCCGGCGCCAGCCGGTAGGCCACCGACAGCACCATCGCATGGGCCTGCGCCGCCAGCGCCCGGTCCGACTCGTCGTAGGTGTCGAGGTCTCCCGTCACCCAGCCGCCGCCGTGGAAATACAGGATGACCGGCTCGCCCGCGCGGCCCGGCGTCGCGTCATACAGCCGGGCCTGCAACGGGCCCGCCGCGCCGTCCACTTGCAGCGCCCGCGTCCTGGTGGCCGCGGCGGTGGCGGGGCGCCCGGCT
>CAXTTH010000118.1:5890-6607 GCA_964247035.1 uncultured Acetobacteraceae bacterium | reverse complement strand
GAGCTGCACCGGCTGATGCGCCCGGAACTGCGACCCAGCGGGTAGGGCAGGGGGCTCAGCCTGCCGCTACCCTGCCGGCACGTGCTGCCCGATCTCGCAAGCCCAAGCTGCGCAAGCCCGCGCTTCCCAAGCCTGGCCCGCGACGGTCGGCTGGCCGATGGCGCGCGGCGCGCCGTCCGCGGCCGGGCTGGCTTCCCGGGGGCGGAGGCCGTTAAGAAGGGCGCGCATGACCCGCGCCGCCCTTCTCTGCCTCCAGTTCGCCAGCGCCGCCCATGCCGCCCCCCCCGATCCAGGCAACACCCTGCGCCTGCTGGCCACGTCAGGGGCGGGCACCATCGACCCGCAGATCAACTACACCGCACAATACGGGCAAATCTTCGCCGTGGTGTATGACGGGCTGGTCGGCTTCCGCCGCGCGCCGGGCGCCGCCGGGCTGGGCTTGGTGGGGGACCTCGCAGACGCCGTGCCGGCCCCCTCGGAGGACGGCCTGCTCTACCGATTCCATCTCCGCCCCGGCCTGCGCTTCTCGGACGGCAGCACAGTGCGCCCGAGCGACGCCGCGGCCACCTTTCGCCGCATCTTCCGCGTCGCCAGCCCCACCGCCGGCAGCTTCTACGCCGGCATCGAGGGCGCGGCCGACTGCCTGGCCCACCCGGCCGCCTGCACCCTGCCCGGCGTCGGGGGCGCTGGCGCGGCCCGCCCGCGCGCCCTCCGGCG
>CAXTTH010000118.1:3380-5880 GCA_964247035.1 uncultured Acetobacteraceae bacterium | reverse complement strand
CCATCCGGCTGACCCGGCGCGACCCGGACTTCCTGCTCAAGGTCGCCTTCCAGCATGCGTTGATCGTGCCGGCCTCCGCGCCGGACCACGACGCCGGCACCGTGCCCCTGCTCGGCACCGGCCCCTACCGCATCGCCCAGTACGACCCGGCGACCGGCATGCGGCTGGAGCGCAACCCGTATTTCCAGCCCTGGAGCGAGGACGCGCAGCCGGCCGGCGTCCCGGACGCGATCGACTACCATTACGGCCTGGAAGGCGAGGCCGAGGTCACGCAGGTGGAGAACGGCCAGGCGGACTGGATGTTCGAGAACCCGCCGCCGCCGGACCGGCAAGGCGAGCTGGGCGCGGGCTACGCCGGCCAGGTGCATCTCGATCCGCAGATCGGCATCTGGTTCCTGCCGATGAACCTGCACGAGCCGCCGTTCGACGACGTGCGGGTGCGCCGGGCGCTGAACATGGCCATCGACCGCAACGCGGTGGTCAAGCTGTTCGGCGGCCCCCGCCTGGCCGTGCCGTCCTGCCAGATCGTGCCGCCGGAGCTGCCCGGCTACGTGCCCTACTGCCCGTACCCGCACGACATGGCGGCGGCCCAGGCCCTGGTGCGGGACAGCGGCACCGCCGGCATGAGGGTGACGCTGATCCTCGACAACTCCGACCTGCAACGCACCCTGGGCACCTACATCCTAAGCGTGCTGTCGGACCTGGGCTACGACGCCCGGCTGCGGGTGCTCTCCGCCACTTTGCAATTCCCCTACATCCAGAACACGCTCAACCACGTGCAGATCAGCCTCACCACTTGGTACGACGACTACCCCGGCGCTGCGGACTTCCTGCCGACGATGTTCAGTTGCGGCGCCTTCCACCCTGCCAGCGACGCCTCGGTCAACTTCAGCGGCCTGTGCGACCCGGCGCTGGACGCCCGCATGAAGGCCGCCTCCGACAGCGGCGACCCGACGGCCTGGGCCGCGATCGACCGCGAGCTGACCGACCTGGCCGCCTACGCCGTGCTGCTCAACCCGGTCTACGTCGATCTCACGTCACGCCGGGTGGGGAACTTCATCTACCACGAGCAGTATCACTGGCTGCTGGGGCAGGCGCGGCTGCGGTGAGCGGCTCAGCAAGCCCGGCCGGCGCGGGGGCGAAGCCGGGCCAGGCCGGCCAACCCCATGGCGAGCAGCGCCCACGTCGCCGGCTCCGGCACGGTGGTTGCCGAGCCGGCAAGGCCGTCGATCACGCCTGAGAAGCCGTATGTCGTAGGGCTGAATGCCTCCGTCACCGAGAACGTGCCAGTCGTAAACTCGCTGGCGCTCAGCGCGCTCGGCAACTCGCCTGTGGGAAGGGCTCCTGCGACCGCGCCTGACAAGTTAAGATTGAAACCGGATGAAATCATTGGATTACCGGTGTTGAATGTTATGCCACGATTCGGAGATACAGATATGTTATTGATTAGCCCCGTTGCGTCCTGACCTGCAAAAGTTGCGGCCAGAATAATGACAGAAAAGCCGGTCGCAGGGTTATAGGAATCACTGCTTGAATATGTCGTAGGCCCATATAGAGATACTCCACCGTCCGCCGGGTAAGCATCTTCAATGGTAATAACAATGGGAATTTGTTGCCCAACTGTGACTGGTATCTCAACCATGCTGCCAACTTGGGTGATAGTTCCGGTCAGGTCGAACGTCACGGGCGCGGCATGGGCAGCTCCGCTGAGGAGTAGACCAAGGACGGCGACGCGGTAATTGAGCATTTTTCCCCCGAACGGCGGCGTGAGCCAGGCCAAGTCGTCCCCGCCTGCCGCGATATAGCTGTGATTAAATGTCGCTGGGAAGCGCAATGTTCGTGAACCGGTCCGGTCCCGGCTGGAGCGCCCGGCCGCGCCACCTCTTTCTGCAAGGGCGCTCATTGCGTCGTCCCTGACCAGATGCTTCAACACCCGCTTGCCGTCCGCACCCTCGGAGTCCGCAGCCCGGTGTCCAGCCCCGCCAAGCCCACCCTGCGCCTCAAGGGCCGCTCCTTCGTGGCCCTCGTGCTGATGCCGGAAGCGCCCATCGTGGAGTGGCTCGACGCGCTGGAGCGCCAGGCCGCCCGCTCGCCGGCGTTCTTCGACGGCCGCCCGGTGATCGTGGACTTCTCGGCCCTCGCCGGGCAGGAGGCCGCGTTCCCCGCCCTGATCGAAACGCTGGAGCGGCGCGACATGCGGATCATCGGCGTCGAGGGCGCCGCCCCCGGCTGGACCGACAGCGCCACCTGGGGACGCCCGCCAATCGCCGCCAACGGCCGGGCGGACCGCTTCATGGACATCGCCGACGAGGTGGCGCCCAGCCCCCCGGAGCCGCACTCCCTGGTGCTGCAAGGCCCCGTGCGCTCCGGCCAGACCGTGTTCTTCGAGCGCGGCGACGTGACGGTGGTGGGCTCGGTCGCGTCCGGCGCCGAGGTGATCGCCGGCGGCCGCGGGGGCGTGTTAGGGCCCCGGCGCGGGCCGGGGGTGGGGGGGGTGGCC
>CAXTTH010000118.1:0-3370 GCA_964247035.1 uncultured Acetobacteraceae bacterium | reverse complement strand
GGTGATCGCTGGCTTCGCCGGCGGCGCGGACGCCGCCGTGTTCTGCCGCCGCATGGAGGCCGAGCTGATCGCCATCAACGGCATCTACAAGGTGGCCGACGACATGCCGGCGGCATTGCGGGGCCAGCCGGTTCACGCCACCCTGCAAGATGACGCCGTGGTCATGGTCATGATAACATAATAATCGCGCAGGAGTTCAAGTGTATGGCGGAGGTGCTGGTCGTGACATCCGGCAAGGGCGGGGTGGGCAAGACGACCTCCACCGCCTCGCTCGGAGTGGCCTTGGCGCAATCCGGGCAGAAAGTGGTGATCGTCGACTTCGACGTGGGCCTGCGCAACCTCGACCTCATCATGGGGGCGGAGCGCCGGGTCGTGTTCGACCTCATCAACGTGGTGCAGGGCGACGCCAAGCTGTCCCAGGCGCTGATCCGCGACAAGCGGGTCGAGACCCTGTCGCTGCTCGCCGCCTCCCAGACGCGGGACAAGGACGCCCTGAGCGAGGAGGGCGTGGGCCGGGTGGTGGGCGAGCTGCGCGACCGGTTTGACTGGGTGATCTGCGACAGCCCGGCCGGCATCGAGAAGGGCGCCGCCCTGGCCATGCGCTTTGCCGACCGCGCCGTGGTGGTGACCAACCCCGAGGTGTCTTCCGTGCGCGACTCGGACCGCATCATCGGCCTGCTGGACAGCAAGACCCTGCGCGCCGAGCGCGGCGAGCGGATGGAGAAGCACCTGCTGCTCACCCGGTTCGACCCGGTGCGCGCCGAGCGCGGCGACATGCTGAAAACCGATGACGTGCTGGAGATCCTGTCCATCCCGCTGCTCGGCATCATCCCCGACAGCGAGGAGGTGCTGCGCGCCAGCAACCTCGGCTCCCCGGTGACGCTGAGCAACCCCACCTGCGCGCCGGCGCGGGCCTACCAGGACGCCGCCCGGCGGCTGCGCGGCGAGGTGGTGCCGATGACGGTGCACAACGACAAGAGCGGCCTGCTCGGACGCCTGTTCGGGAGGCGGGTGGCATGAGCCTGTTCGGGTTCCTGCGCCCCCGCACCACCGCCCCCGTGGCGCGGGACCGGCTGCAGATCCTGCTGGCGCACGAGCGCGCGTTCGCAGGCGGCGACGACTTGGTGGCGACGTTGCAGGAGGAAATCCTCAAGGTCATCGCCAAGCACGTCGAGATCGACCGGGACAAGGTGAAGGTGAGCCTTGACCAGGGCCAGTCCGTCTCCACCCTGGAGATCGACGTGGAGATGCCCCGCTAGGCAAGCCCGGCCAGCGCTTCCTCGAGCGCTGCCATGTTCACCGCCAGCGCGCCCTGCGCGTCCCGCTCCATGGCGCGGTAGGTGCTGACCAGGCTGGCCCCGAACGGGGTCAGGGTCGCGCCGCCGCCGCCCGCGCCGCCGCCGCGGGCCTGCGTGACCGGCAGGCGGAACGTCTGGTTGAGCGCGTCCACTAGCAGCCAGGCCCGGCGATAGCTCATGCCCATCGCCCGGGCGGCGGCCGAGATGGAACCGGTTTCGCCCACCAGCTCCAGCAGCCGCACCTTGCCGGGCCCCAGGGCGCGGCCTCCGGCGCGTCCGCCGTCGAAGTCGATGCGCAGGGTGAGGCGGGCCATTCGGCATCCTTGTCATCGCAGGGCTGCCCCCGATCGGCTAAACTTCGGCGCCCAGGCATCAGGGAGGCAAGCGGTCCGATATGTCAGTGGTCAAGTACAGGCTGGTCAACCCGGGGCTGCAACCGCGGCGGACCCGGTTGGAGATGCCCGGCTGGGCCGGCGAGCAGCAGCCCCGCGCCGATGGCTCGCACGAGCAGGCCTGGCACTGCATGCCGTTCACCGAGGCGGCGCGCGGAGGCATCGAGGTGTTCTATCCCTACGGCAACGAGTGCCGCGTCACCACGCGGGACGGCGCCCCGGTGTTCGAGGGCGAGTTCGGCGAGCCGCCGTCGCCCGGGCTGCAATGGCCGCCCTTCCGCACCTTCGGCAGGCAGTACTACACCTACCAGCTGCTGCTGGACCTCAAGACCGAGGAGAGCTTCGCCATCAAGGCGGAGACGCATCCGCGCTTCTACACCGACACGACAGGGACGGTGCCCGTCGCCGTGCCGGCCGTGCTGCGGCATTGGTGGCCGATGATCAACTTCGTGGTGTTCAAGTCGCCGGCCGAGGGACAGACGCACGTGTTCCGTCCGGGCGAGCCGTTCATGCAGTTCGCCGTGGTCGAGGCGGAGCCAAGATTCGACCTGGTCGAGATGACGGAGGAGGAAGCGGCCGAGCGGGAGCTGCAGTCACGCCGCATCCATGCCAGCAGGAAGGCCCTGTCCGCGGACACGCAATGGGTGTCCTCGACCAGCACGGTGTTCGACGGTACCTATCGCCGCATCCTCGGCGCGGCCAAGAGTGCCAAGATCAAGTAGGCGCAGCCATCCCCGCACCCCTTCCCGAGGAGGGAAGGGGCGCGGTCGTCAGGACAGAGGCTGTCGGCTGCCGCCGCGTCAATAGTAGCGGTGGTGATGGTGGTGATGATGACGGCGGTGGTAATACCGGTGGTGGTGATGATGATGGTGATGGTAGAACTGCACGTTCTCCAGGTTTGCCTGCCCGTCCGGGGACGTTGCGTTGTCCATCTCGGCGGCTTGCTTCAGGATCGCGGCGGCGTTCGGGATCGGCTTCAGCAGGTCGGCATAGGAACTGAACTCCAACGCCTCGTGAACGGTGGCCACCGGAGCCGCGTTGGACGGAGCGGCGGCTGCGACGGCTGCGAGAGCCGCGATCAGGCTGGTTACGGTTTTATCCATCGGTCTATCCTTCCAGATGCCTGAGATGATCTAGGACGCGCAACGTGCCCAAATGATCGCCGAATTGAGGCGATAGGATGTTTATCCCCTTATTGCTACCGCTTCGTTGACGAGCGGCAACGGCCGGCGCGGCCCAAGCCGACTGCGAAAATGGTTGCGCCCCACCCCCATCCTGCGTTAGCGGTGGCGCAGGGCAGAACTCGAGCCAGGGAGGTCCGCATGACGATTACCAGCCGACCGACCACGGGACGCCTCGCCCACTAGGGCGCACGCTCCCGCTCCGCTGCGACGTTTCGCAGCCGCTCCCTTCCTTCTGTTCAGAGGCCAGCCGAGCAAGGCTGGATCGCACCGTGCTGTCCCATCGTTTCCGTCACGGGATCCTGCCGTTCCGGCAGGTCCTCGCCTTCACCCTGGCGCAATGGCGCCGCACGCCGTCCGTCCTGGCGCTCATCATCGCCACCGTCATCGCCTGGACGATGTCGGACGTGCTGATGCCGCTCTTCGCCGGCCGGCTGATCGACGCCGTCGCCAGCGCCGACCGCCCCGCGGCGCTGCGCGCAGCCTTGCGGGCGCTTGC
>CAXTTH010000117.1:0-6624 GCA_964247035.1 uncultured Acetobacteraceae bacterium | reverse complement strand
GATCGCATCCCACCGCTCGGCCGGGAAGTCCGCGATCGGCGCCACATGCTGGATGCCGGCGTTGTTGACCAGGATGTCCAGGCGGCCAAGCTCCGCCTCCGCCCGGGCCACCATGGCGGCGATCGGGCCGGCGCGGCTGACATCCGCCCCGTCGTGCAGGACGCGCACGCCGTGCTCGGCGGCCAACGCGCTGCGGGCCTGCTCGATCGTCGCCGGGTCACCGAGGCCGTTCATCATGATGTCGGCGCCGGCGGCGGCGAGGGCGTGGGCGATGCCGAGGCCGATCCCGCTGGTCGATCCGGTGACGAGGGCGGTCTTTCCTTTCAGGTCCATGCACGTCTTCCTTGGTTGGCGGCAGATGATTGGCGGCGGCGTGCAGCATGGCAAGCGGCACGCCGGGCGTGACGCAACGGCTCCGGCGTCAGCGCGTTCTGTGGCCGGCTTTCACAACAGGAGACGCCGCATGGCGAAAGACCAGACGAAAATGCCGGCCGAGCAGACCACCGGCGGCGTGCACTTGCACCGGACCAAGAACAACCAGAACGCCAAGGCCGTGTCGGTCGAGCTGCTGCAGGCGCGGCTGGCTGACGGCATCGACATGGCGCTGATCACCAAGCAGGCGCACTGGAACCTGAAAGGCCCGCAGTTCATCGGCGTCCACCTGATGCTTGACACCTTCCGCAAGGAGCAGGACGAGTACGTGGACATGATGGCCGAGCGCATCACCCAGCTCGGCGGCACGGCGCGCGGCACCGTGCAGGAAGTCGGCAAGAAGACGGCGCTGGCGCCCTACCCGGTCGACATCTACCAGGTCAGCGACCACGTGCACGCGCTGATCGACCGTTATGCCACGGTGGCCAACGCGATTCGCAGCAACATCGAAGAGGTGGACGAGGCTGGCGACGCGGACACGGCGGACCTGTTCACCGAGGTGTCCCGCGGCATCGACAAGCAGTTGTGGTTCCTGGAAGCCCACACCCAGGAGCGTTCGGCCAGCGAGACCTTCCCGACCGATCAGTAAGCCTTGCACCCGACTCCCCTGCGCGCCTAGCGTGCCGGGGAGATACGGGAACACAGCATGAACGATCTGTTCGCCCCCGCCAAGGCCAACCTATTGGCCAAGCGGGGCCAGGATGCCTACTCCGCCAAGGACATCGAAGTCCTTGAAGGCCTGGAACCGGTGCGCCGGCGGCCCGGCATGTACATCGGCGGCACGGACGAGAACGCGCTGCACCACCTCGCCGCGGAAATCCTCGACAACGCCATGGACGAGGCTGTCGCCGGCCACGCGACCTCCATCGACTTCGCAGCGCAAGCCGGCAACTGGCTGAGCGTGCGGGATAACGGCCGCGGCATTCCGGTCGATGCGCACCCTAAGTTCAAGGCGCTCAGCGCGCTCGAGGTGATCCTCACCACGCTGCATTCCGGCGGCAAGTTCGGCGGCGACGCCTATGAGACCTCCGGCGGGCTGCACGGTGTCGGCAGCTCCGTGGTCAACGCCCTCAGCGAGTCGCTGGAGGTGGAGGTGGCGCGGGACCGCACGCTGTGGCGGCAGAGCTACGCCCAGGGCAAGCCCACGACGAAGCTGTTGAACGCCGGGCCAGTGCAGAACCGGCGCGGCACCACCATCCGCTTCAAGCCCGACCCGGTGATCTTCGGCCCGCTGCAGTTCAGCCCGGCCCGGTTGTACCGGCTATGCCGTTCCAAGGCCTACCTGTTCCGCGGCGTGCAAATCCGCTGGTCCTGCGACCCGGCGCTGCTCCACGGCGACACCCCGGCCGAGGCGGTGCTGCACTTCCCGGGCGGGCTGCGTGACAGCCTGGCGGAGGAAGTGGGCGACACCCCCATGGCCGTGCCGGAAATCTGGGCGGGCGAAGCGGACCTCCCCACCCGCGAGGACGGCCGCAGCGGCGGGCGGGCGGAATGGGCCGTCACCTGGCTGGAAGCGGCGGACGGCTTCCTGCACTCCTACTGCAACACGGTGCCCACCCCGCTGGGCGGCACGCACGAGGCCGGGTTCCGTGCGGCGCTGCTCAAGGGCGTGCGTGCCTGGGGCGAGCAGCGCAGCAATCGCCGGGCGGCGCAGGTCACTGGCGAGGACGTGACGGGGTCGATGGCGGGCAAGCTGTCCGCCTTCGTGCGGGATCCGCAGTTCCAGGGCCAAACCAAGGAGCGGCTGACCAGCGCGGACGCGGCCCGGCTGGTGGAGACCGCGATGCGGGACCGGTTCGACCATTGGCTGGCCGGCAACCCGGCGCAAGCGGACAACCTGCTCACCGCGCTGATCGAGCGCGCCGAGGAGCGCCTGCGCCGGCGCGAGAGCAAGGACGTGGCGCGCAAGACCGCCACCAAGCGCTTGCGCCTGCCCGGCAAGCTGGCCGACTGCACCAGCGAGGTGATGAGCCAGACCGAGCTGTTCCTGGTGGAAGGCGACAGCGCCGGCGGCTCGGCCAAGCAGGCGCGGCGGCGGGAGACGCAGGCGGTGCTGCCGCTGCGGGGCAAGATCCTGAACGTGGCCAGCGCCTCGGTGGACAAGCTGCGGCAGAACCAGGAATTGCGCGACCTGGTGGAGGCGCTCGGCTGCGGCGTGGGCGAGCGGTTCGACCTCAAGAAGCTGCGCTATGGCCGCATCATCATCATGACGGACGCGGACGTGGACGGCGCGCACATCGCCAGCTTGCTGATGACGTTTTTCTACCGCGAGCTGCCGGAGCTGGTGCGCGAGGGCCACGTGTTCCTGGCGCAGCCGCCGCTGTACCGCATGACGCAGGGCGCGCGGTCGGTCTATGCGATGAACGACGCCGACCGGGTGCGCCTGGCCAAGACGTTCAAGGGCGCCGGCAAGGTCGAGGTCAGCCGGTTCAAGGGCTTGGGCGAGATGCCGCCCGCGGCGCTGAAGGAGACCACCATGGACCCGGCGAAGCGCACCCTGCTGAAGGTGGTCGCCTCCCCCGAGCGGCGGGCGGAGACGAGCGAGCTGGTGGAAAGCCTGATGGGGCGGCGGCCGGAGCTGCGGTTCCGCTTCATCCAGGAGCACGCGCGGGACGTGGCGGTGGAGGAAGTGGACGTCTGACCGCGCGGCCTGCATCGGATGTCTCGGAACCATCACGTGCCACTCACACGCTGCTCACGTAGTCGGGAGCCGCTTTGGCTCGGGACACGGAACAACGCGCATGATCTTCGGCAGGTGGACGCCTCTGGTCGGGGCGTCCTTGCTTGGCGGCCTCTCGCTCATGGACCGGGCGCACGGCCAAGCGGCCTCCAGCCCACCCGCTGACATCGGCACGGCACAGGCCATCGGGTCCAGCCTCGCTGCCCCGGGCGCCGAGGCGCCGCAGACCGCCGCCGGGTTCGCGCCCAGCGCGCCGAGCCTGAACCAGATCCAGCCCACCAGCACGCTGAAATCCGAGGCGCTGCAAAAGATCGTCGTGCCCACGGAGAACTACAACGACATCGTCCGGCTGACGCCGAGCGCCATGGACATCTCCCCCGTGGGGCCGGGGCTGCAGCAGGATTTCGGCCAGAGCATCCGCGGCCTGCAATACACCCAGGTCAGCGTGCTGTACGACGGCATTCCCGTCCCGGGCTTCCCGTTCAACTTCGCGCCCCAGCCGGCGATCTACTTCACCAGCCGCGATATCGGCTCCATCACCGTCAACCGCGGCCCGGGCCAGGCTTCGGCGATCGGGGCGGCGACCTTCGGCGGCAGCATCGCGCTGGGCTCCCCGGCCTTGTCCGCCGCGCCGACGGCCTCGCTGTACGGCACGGCAGGGAGCTACGGCACGTTGCTGGGCGGGGTCCAGGCCGAGACGGGCGCCATCGCCGGGCTGAACGGTGGCCGCGTCATGATCAACCTGGAGAACCTGCAAGCCGGGGGCGCCACCAGCAACACCGGCACCGCGCGGCACAACGGCTTCCTCAAGTACGAGCAGCCGGTCGGCGACAACACCCTCGTGACCGCGCTCGTCAACGTCGACCACACGTTCACCTACACGCCGTACGGCGCGACCCTGGCCAGCATCCAGGCGTTCGGCCGCAACTACGCCCTGAACACCGATCCCACGTCGCAGAGCTTCAAGGGCTACAACCACGACGACTACAAGACCGACTTCGAGTACATCAACGTCAAGAGCGACCTCGGCGGCGGGTTCACCATCGACAACACGGCGTACTCGACGTCCTACTACCAGCACTCCTATCATGGCATGGACGTCGGCGGCCTCGGGTCGAACCTGTCAGGAACCAATTACCTGAACGGCATCGCGCCGGCCGACCTGACCGGGGACGTGCCAGCGTTCTTCACCAAGTACTACTTCAGGAACACCGGCGACATCCTGCGGCTCAGCAAGGACACGCCTTACGGGCAATTGCGCGTGGGCGTGTGGGGCGAGCACGAGGCGTTCGCGACGGACACCGTCACGGTGGATGGCAGCCGCGGCTTCGTTCCCTACACGGCGGCGCCGGGCTCCATCTATGCCAACCAGTTCAGCTCGCCGCTCGACACCATCCAGCCCTACGCCGAATTCGCCTGGAAGGCGCTGTCGAACCTCACCGTCACCGCCGGACTGAAATACAGCTTGGTCACGCGCAGCCTCACGGGCGCGGCCGGGCTGACCGGGCTGCCGGAGAACGTGAGCCAAAGCTACGCGACCCCGCTTCCGGCGCTGGACATGAACTGGCGCGTGACGGAGTGGGCGGCGGTGTTCGCGCAGGCGGCGCGCGGCTTCGAGACCCCGAACCTCAACCTGTTCTCGACGACGCAGCTAACCGCCGTCAGCCCCTCGACCACCAACAGCTACCAGGTCGGCAGCGTGATAAACCGGCCCGCCTACGCTGTCGGCGCCGACCTGTATTACATCCAATACGACAACTACGTGAACAACCGCACGGTCGGCGGCTTCACGACGTACTTCAACCAGGGCGGCGCGACGTACAAGGGCGTCGAGGTGGAAGGAACCGTCAAGCTGCGGCCCGGCCTGGCGTTCTATGCCAACGGCTCGCTGAACGACAGCAACTACACCAGCAACGGCAACGTGCTCGCGCAGACGCCGCGCTACACGGCCGCCCTCGGCCCGATCTTCGACAAGGGCGGCGTGTTCCGGGACCATGACGACCTGTTCGCGTCCGTCATCGGCAAGTTCGTCGGCCCCCAGTATGGCCTCGACACGGCCGCGGCCGGCCAGGGCGACAGCATCCCGATCAAGGCCTACAAGCAGGTCGACCTGGCGGCCGGCTACACCCTGCCGGTCGGGGCGCAGCGGGTGCTGTTCAAGTTGAACCTCTACAACCTGCTGGATGACAAGAGCATCATCGGCTTTGCCGGCCAGACGATCGGGCCGCCGTCGCAGCCGTTGTACTACACGGCGCCGGGCCGCAGCGTGTTCTTCACGCTCGGGGCCAAGATTTAGCGGCAGGACTCCCCTCCCAGCCCTTCGCATGCAGGCGCCCACAGGCCGACTGTGCGCTGGCGGAGCGCCGATTGCCCAGCCAGTCCGCCGCCCGGCGTCCCCACCGCATGGTCGGCCGCTCCACGCAGCGATGCAGCAGCATGGCCGCCGCCACGCAGACGAGGGACGCGGCAGGCATCGCCACGGCGTAAGGCAGCCGCCAGGCCATCATCAGGAAGGACATGAGGGTGAAGCCCAGGATCGCGTGCACCAGGTAAAGCGGATAGCTGATGGCGGCGATGCCATCGAGGATGCGGCTGGACCGGAACCGCGCCCGCGCGCAGTAGGCAGCCGCGAAAACTGCTGCCGCCGCCGCCAGGCTCAGGCTGCGCGTGGTCGTCTCGTCGGCCAGGGGGCCGATGCGCCAGCACAACGCCATCAGCGCGAGCATCCCCGCCGTGCCGGCTGCGAGGTCTCGCGTGGAAAGCCGGCCGGCGTGGTGGGCGTGGAACAAGGTCCCGGTCAGGATGACCACCAGGTAGATCGCCTCCGAGTCAAGCTCGCGCGAGAGCGGGAGCCAGCCCCCGCCCACGGCGGCGTTCAGCGCCAGCGCGGCCACGGCGCAGGCGAAGGGCAAGCGCAGCCCCCCCTTGAGCAGCAGCGGCCGGCACAGCGCCGCCAGCAGGTAGAACTTGGCCTCGATGGACAGCGTCCAGCTCACCCAGTCGACGGCCTGCTGCCCAGCCAGGGTCTCGATCAGCAGGCCGTTCACCATGTAATCGCGCCAGCCATAGGCGGGGGGGCGATGCCAGTAGGCGGCGCTGGCGGCGATCACCGCATACTCGACCAGCAGCGCGGCCCAGAACGTCGGCAGGATGCGCGCGGCACGGGCCAGCAGGAAACCCCGGCCCGTCGTGCCGCCGAGCGAGAACGGGATGACGAAGCCGCTGATGAGGAAAAACAGCCCGACGCCCAAGCTGCCCAGATCGACCGGCAGCGCCTGCATCCAGCGCGCCGCGACGGCGACCGGGCCGTCGAGCGGCGGCGCTGCGACCACCCAGGACACGTCCACCCGCAGCACCTGCACGACGACGGTGTAGTGGACCAGCATCACCGCAAGGGCCGCAGCGCCGCGCAACTGGTTGGCGAACGCGAGCCGGGACGCTGGCGCGCCGGGCTTCATCTCACGACGCGAGCCGCCGCAAGGCGCGCAGCGGCGCCGTGAGCCGCCAGGAGG
>CAXTTH010000116.1:0-6648 GCA_964247035.1 uncultured Acetobacteraceae bacterium | reverse complement strand
CCCCCCCCCCCCCCCCCCCCCCCCCCCCCCCCCCCCCCCCCCCCCCCCCCCCTTCGACTGCCACGGGTGACGCACCCTCACGCTTTTGCTACCACCCAGGCCAAGCCGAGGAGCGCGTGGTTGGGACGGACGCAGCAGATCGCGGGCTTCAGCATCGTGCTGGGCGTAGGTGTGCTCGCGCTCAAGACGGGCGCGTGGTGGCTGACCAACAGCGCTGCCCTGTTCTCGGACGCGCTGGAAAGCACCGTCAACGTCGCCGCGGCCGTCATCGCCCTGGTGGCGCTGCGCTTCGCCGAGCGCCCGGCGGACGCGAACCACCCGTACGGCCATCAAAAAGCCGAGTTCTTCGCCGCCGTGGTGGAGGGCGTGCTGATCATCGTGGCCAGCCTGGCCATCTTGCAGCACGCCTGGGCCACCTGGCGGAACCCCGTGCCGCTCGCCGCCCCCTGGCAGGGACTGGCGCTAAACGCCCTGGCCGCCTTGCTGAACGCCGGCTGGGGCACCGTGCTGCTGCGCGCCGGACGGCGCAGCCGGTCCATGACGCTGCGGGCGGATGGGCAGCACCTGTGGGCGGACGTGGTGACCTCTGCCGCCTTGCTCACCGGTCTCGGCCTGGCGCTGTGGACGGAGCTGCCGGTGCTGGACCCGGTGCTGGCCGCCGGCATCGCCGGCTACGTGCTGTGGTCCGGCACCAGCCTGATCGGCGAATCCGTGGGTGGCCTGATGGACGCAGCGCCGCCGCCAGGCGTGGTGGAGCGCATCCGCCAACTGGTCAGCGAGCACGCCGAGGGCGCGCTGGAGGTGCACGACCTGCGCACCCGGCACGCCGGCCGGCTGACCTACCTGGAGTTTCACTTGGTGGTGCCGGGGGACATGCGCGTGGCGCAGGCGCATGCCATATGCGATCGCATCGAGGCTGCCCTGCGGCTGGACATGCAGCATCTCACCATCACCATCCACGTCGAGCCGGAAGGCAAGGCGAAGCACCATGGAGTCCTCGTGCTATGACGATCCGCATCGACCGAGTCGTCACCCGCGGCGGCGACAGCGGCCAGACCTCGCTGGGCGACGGCACCCGCGTGCCCAAGGATGCCCTGCGGGTGGAGGCCTACGGCACGGTGGATGAGGCCAACGCCACGCTCGGCCTGCTGCGCCAGCACACCCGGGGCGAGCCGGACGCGATGCTGGCACGGGCGCAGAACGACCTGTTCGATGTGGGCTCTGACCTGTGCGTGCCGGGCGAGGCTGGCGACCGGCTGCGCCTGACCGACGCGCCTTCCGCCCGGCTGGAGGCTGAGGTGGCGGCGATGACGGCGGCGCTGCCGCCGCTGGACAGCTTTATCCTGCCCGGCGGCACGGCGGCGGCGGCGCATGCCCACCTGGCCCGCACGGTGGTGCGCCGGGCCGAGCGGCTGGTGGTGGCGCTGGCGCGGGAGGAGGCGGTGAACCCGGCGGTGATCCGGTTCCTGAACCGGCTGTCGGACCACCTGTTCGTGTTGGGCCGGGTGCTGAACGAGGGTGGCAAGGCCGATGTCAAATGGGTGCCGGGAGCAAATCGGTAGAGGTCACGGGCTAGGTTGGCTGCGGAAGTCGCCGCTTGCAGCGCCTCTTAACCCTTTTAGATTTGATATTATCAATGCGATGAGCAGCCGAAATCGGAGCTTTGCCAGGCGCTCTTGGACCGCGCTCAACTGCCGCTTGGCATAACATCGCGCAGTGCCTGCCTGGCCGCGTCCCGCAACGTCGCCGTGGCGGTGCAGCACGAGGCCATAGCAACTACACCCAGCCCATTGTCAAGATCGCCATAAGCACGACGGATGATGGCACGCCCGCCATGGTCTGCGCCTGATTTTGCGGGTCGATACGGTTTCTCAAACACAGCCAAGCCACTGTATTTGAGAAGAAACATATCTGTCATGCAAACGCCATCAAATTTACGTATCAGTCTGCTAGTTCGCCTCGACGTTTGCAGAGAGATCGATCGTATGCTCGCTATTCTATTCAGAACTATTTGATTGCAAATATGATTAAACGTCTCGAAAGACATACACAGACCGTCGGCTTATCTGTCGTGATTGCGCTGTCCGTTACTTCAGTCGGCCCTGTTAAGGCAGGCTCAGGCAAGCCTGATGCGCTTGACAGCCCGAATGACCCAGCCGCCAAGGCGATCGCATTCGACCCCGCAGTGCGCCTCGGGGAGTGGCCTCGTCCGGCATTTCTGACCAACCCGACCCAGTATGCACAAAATGACCAACCCGGCGTGACCGATGCTGGCGAAGTCGCTACCCGTGGCGGCGGCGGCGCAGGCGCGGCCCCGGTTGTCCCAAGCCGGACCGGCACGCTGGAGCAAGCCTTGGCGGCAAAGAAGGCCGCTCCGAACCTCGTGGAAATCCAGCCGCAAAGCGAGATTCGCAAATTGCCGGACGTCAACGTGGCCGAGGCGCTGGAGCGCCTGTCCGGAGTGTCCCTCGAGACCGACACTGGCGAGGGGCGCTTCATCAACATCCGCGGCCTCGATGCGGACTTCAACTCCGTGACCTATGGCGGGGTGCGGCTGTTGCCGTCGAACCAGAGCTCGCCACTTGGCGGCGGCCGCGCGATCGCGCTGGACAGCATCCCGTCAACTCTCGTCGGCGCCATCGAGGTCGTAAAATCCAACCGGCCTGACCAGGACGCCGAGTCGCTCGGCGCGGCAATCGAGCTGGTTCCCCGCCCGATCCCGCAGGATGGCAAGCTGTTCCTGGATGTCGAGGCGGCCGGCGGAGTGGAGCCGTTGCGCAACACGCCGCGCGCGCAGGGCAGCATAACGTTCGGTGGGGCCTTCGGCCTCGACCAAGGCACCCGGCCCTGGGAAAAGCCCGGGGACGTGGCGCCGGCTGTCGGCTGGGTCTCCAACCCGCGCCCTTTCAGCTTCCTTGCCACTGCAAGCTTTGACCATGACCAGCGCGGCGTCGATGACCTGGAGGCGTCCTATGCCGACATGCAAGCGAGCGGCGCGCCCGGCAAGCTGTTCTCGACGCTGGAGCAGCGGCGCTACCTGTATGACCGACGCCGATACAGCCAGGGCGGAGAGTTCGGCTTCAATCCGAACGAGGAGAACAAGTTCTATATCCGCCTGGCGGAGGCAGGCTACACGGAGCACGTCTCACGCCAGGACCTGATCTTGTCAAATCTCGGCACCGGCGATGGCAACGGCAACTATGGCGATGGGTCGGGCGGCTTCCTGGCGCCTTCGGCCACCGCAACCCAGACGTTGCGCAACGAGAGCGAAACAGTTCAGACCGACGTTTATTCCGCTGGCGGCTCATCGTTCATCGACGACCGGTTCAGGCTCACCTACCGCGGCTCGTTCTCGCAAGGATTGGACACGAGGCCATACGACTACAACAGCGCTTTCACCAACCCGAACCCGGTCTCGCTGGACTACAACAACTCCAACTCAACCCATCCGGCCGTGCGGACGTTGGACGCGACGAACCTGGCTATCCCCGGCAACTACTTGTTCAGCAGCATCAACAACACGCCCGTGAGCACCCGCGACCGTGAGGGCAGCGGCGCGATTGACATCTCGGCCCGGGTCAATGCCCTCGGTTTCGATGGCGACTTCAAAGTCGGCGGAGAGGTGCGCTTGCGCGATCGGAGCGTCATCTACGACGTCCGCACCTACAGCCCAACGGATTTGGGCAGCCAACTCAACTTGGAGAATTACGTCACGGGGCCGAGCCTCACCTACTACGACAACCGCTACACGATCGGACCGCAGCCGGTCGGCGGCATCAACGGCGTCATCGGCAACGGCGCACTCGTCACCCGCAACACCGCGGCCGACGCCATCAGCAGCGCTGCCGCGTATCAGGACGACCACGAAAACGTCTATGCGCAGTATTTCCAGTACAATGCCCGGCGCGGGCGCATCGGCCTGCTTGCCGGCGTGCGCTTCGAGGAGACGCAGGGCAACTACCGCGCGAACGTTATCAGCACCCTTGCCGATGGCAGCCAAACCGCAACGCCGGCCACCAACCGGCAAAACTACTTCAATTATTTCCCGACGCTTCAGGTGCGCTACGACATCACCCCGGACCTGCTTGGCCGCGTGGCCTACTCCACGGCGATCGGCCGGCCCGGCTTCAACCAGAACACCGCGGGCACCACGGTCAACATCGGCAACAACTCGGTCACCACCGGCAACCCGGGCTTGCAGCCCACGACGGCCGACAGCTTCGACGTGGCGTTGGAGCAGGCGCTGCCAAACGGCGGAGTCGCCTCGATCCAGGGATTCGACAAGGAGTTCCAGAACTACATCCTGGCCAGGCAGATCGTGGGCGCCTACCCAGGGATCGTCGGCATCGCCAACATCCAGTCTTTCCTGAACGCTTCTGGCGGAGCGCGGGCCTATGGCATGGAACTCGGCTACATCCAGCACTTCGTCACCCTGCCGCCGCCTTTGAACGGCCTTGGCGTCGATGCCAACTACACGCTCGTCCAATCCAGCGTCCAGCTCCGACCCGGCGAGGTGAAGGAGCTGCCGTCAACGTCCAATCACAACTTCAACGTGGCGCTGCTTTATCAGGCAGGTCCTTGTGATTTCCGTATCGCCGCCTCGTACGTGTCCGAAAATCTCTATGCCGTTGGCGCCAGCCGGTCCACGGACATCTTCTCCCAGCCGCGTTTCCGTCTTGACCTTGAGGGCACGTACGAGTTCATCAAGAACAGCTTCTTTTTCGTCGCCGCCAAGAACCTGACCGACACGACGCTGAAATTCACCGAAGGATCCAGCAGCACACGCCCTATCCAGCGCGAGTTCTATGGGCCGACCCTGTTCGCAGGCCTTCGGTCAGTGCTTTAGCCGCAGTCATGCGGCGACATCCATCAAGGCATCAAAGGCTTTCCATGAAGCATCCGTTCCTGCCCGCCATGGCCATGCTGTTGCTCGCCGCTGCGCCGTCCGAACCATACGGCGTCACGCGCACGGTCGCTCTCGGCGGCTCCGATAAATGGGATTACCTAAGCTTCGACACACAAGCCGGGCGCGTGTACGTGGCGCATGGCAACGAGATCACGGTGCTCGATGGCCAGGACGGCCATCTCGTCGGGCATGTCAGCGGGCTCGCCGCGGCCCATGGCGTGGCCATCGACCCAAATAGGCATGGCTATGCGGGTACCGGGCGTCCCTCCGGCGAGGTGGTCGTTTTTGACCCGAGCACGCTGGCTGTAATCAAGACGCTCCCAGGCGCTCCCGACGATGACGGCGTCATCGACGACCCGGCGGATCACCGGGTGTTCGTCATGAACGGCGACAGCGAGAGCGTCACGGTCATCGATACGAGAACCGATACGGCGCTGCCGCTGATCAGGCTGCCTGGCCAGCCGGAGTTCGCCGCAGTCGATGGGCGGGGCAAGTTATTCGTCAACATCGCCGACAAGCGCAAGATCGTCCGTATCGACGCCGGCACGAACACGATCGACGCCACCTGGGACGTTGCAGATTGCGTTTCGCCGCACGGCATCGCCATCGACGTCAAGTCCAAGCGCATCTTCACCAGCTGCGTCGATGGCAGGCTTATCGTGACCGACAGCGGGAGCGGCGCCCGCATTGCAAGCCTGGCCATCGGCAAAGGCAGTGACGCCGTGGAGTTCGACGAGGCGCGCCGCCTGGTCCTCAGTTCCAACAACGATGGGACGTTGTCGGTCATCCAAGAAGTGGACGCAGACCACTTCGCTTCGGTCGCCGACATGCCGACCGCGCCAGGCGCCCGCACGTTGGCGATCGAGCCCGAGACCGGACGCGTGTTCACCGTCACTGCCGATGTTGCGGAGACTCTGCCGCCGCGCGCCGAAGGGTATGCCTCGCGCTACCGCTTCAAGCCAGGCAGCGTGAAACTGCTGATCCTCGATCCCGTTCGCGCTGAACTGCATTAGGACTGCCCGATGCCGAAGTTTCCCGAGCGGCGCCGCGAACCGGCCCGAATCGAAATCATCCCGATGATCGACGTGATGATGTTCCTGCTCGTCTTCTTCGTTCTCATCAGCATCAACGTGCTGCCCGCCACGGGGCTGAAGGTGGCGCTGCCGGGTTCGGTGAAGCCAGCGCGAATCGTTGAGCCGAAGCGCGTGACCGTGACCATCGCGAAGGATGGCGGCCTCGAGCTGGACGGGTCGCCTTTGCCTCTTGGCCAGCTTGCCGACCGGCTGCGAGCCGAGCAAAAACCCGACTTGCCGCTCGCGGTGGTCATCAACGGTGATCAAGCGTCAGTGCTGCAGAACTTGGTCGACGTGCTGGACGCGCTCAAGGGTGCTGGAGTGACAAACGCATCCATCATCGCGAAGGCGCGCTAACGAGTGCAGGCGGATTTGGCTGAGCGCGCCGGCCAAGCGGCCGCGTTGCTCGTCACCATCGGCCTTGCGGCGTTCGTGGCCGCATGGCGCCCGCAACTCGATCCCGTCATGCTGCCACAGTCTGCTGTAGCCGATGTCGAGCTGTCCATCGAAGCTCCGCCGCCACCAGCGCCCGCAGAGCCGCCTGCCATGGAACCGCCAGCCACGCCGCCTCCTATCCAGCCGCCGCCCGTGCCGCCTCTGGTTGTGCCACCGGCCCCGGTTGAACCGCCGCCACCTCCGCCGCCAGCACTGGCCCCGGCGGACGTGCCA
>CAXTTH010000115.1:0-6664 GCA_964247035.1 uncultured Acetobacteraceae bacterium | reverse complement strand
GGGGGGGGCGGCCTGGGGGCGCAGCCCGGCGACGGCCGGCGCGGGGCCCCCGGCCAAGGCCAGCGAAAGGCCCATGTTGACCCGGGCGGCGTCCAGCTCCGGGGCTGCGACGATCGCCGCGGCGTAGGATTTCTGCGCCTCGGCGTGATGTTCCTGCATGTCCTGCGCGATGCCGAGGTCGCACAGCGCGCGGGAGTCGGAAGGCTGTTGCGACAGCGCGGAGCGGAACGCCGTCTCGGCCTCGCTGGCGCGGCCGGTCAGCAGCAGCACCCGGCCCCGCCCGAACTCCGCCGCCGTGGAGGCAGGCGACACGTGGGCCGCGCGGCGGAAGCTTGCCTCCGCCTGCGGCATCTGGCCCATGTCCGTCAGCGCCTGGCCTTCCATCAGCAGCGCGGCCAGGTCGTCCCGGTTGAGCGCCAACTGGCGGCGAGCGACGTTCAGCGCGGCTTCCGGCGCGCCGCCGGCCAGCGCCGCCGCCCCCACCCGCAGGCTGGGCAGCTTGCTCGATTGCATCCCGGGCGTGGCGCACGCGGCGGGGAGCAGCAGGATCAGAAGCAGGAATGCGCGCATTTTGCGGTCTCTCCAGTGACTAGTGCTTGAATGATGCCATCGCGTGCAGCATCGCCGGGCCGCCCACCACGATGAACACGGTGGGCAGGATGAACACGATCATCGGAACGGTCAGCAGCACCGGCAGGCGGGCGGCGCGTTCCTCGAACCGGGTCAGCGTCTCGGTCCGCAGCTCGGCGGACAGGGTGCGCAGCGCGCTCGACAGCGGCGTGCCGTACTGCATGGTCTGCACCAGCGTGGAGCCGAGCCGCTTCAGGTTTTCGAGCCCCGTCCGGGCGCCCATGTTGCGGATCGCGATGCGCCGGTCGGACAGGATGCGCAGCTCGCTCGCCGTCTGCTGCAGCTCCTCGGCCACCGCCGGGTGCGAGGCGGCGATCTCCACGGCGACGCGGGCGATGGCCGGCTCCAGCCCGAGCCCGGCCTCCGAGCAGATCACTAGCATGTCCAGGGCATCCGCCAGGCCACCGTCCAGGCGCTTGAGGAACGCGCTCCGCTTCGACTTCACCACGTAGTCCGGCCCGAGCAGGCCGATCACGGCCGCAGCAGCCGTGCCGGCATTGTGCACGATGAAGGAGAAGCCGAGCCGGCCCAGGCCGAACCAGGCAAGCAGCGGCAGCAGCGCCAGCAGCAGCAGCTTGCTGCCCACGAACAATCCAAGGCCGTTGTTGCCGCGGAACCCGGCGACCGCCAGCGTCTGCTGCAAATCCGTCACCGTCTTGTCAGACAGCAGGCCGCTGCGCGCCAACCCGGCGCCGATCTTGGTGACGATCCGCAGGGCGGCGCTGCCGGGCTTGGCCTGCTGCGTCAGCTCCAGGCCGATGCCCTGCCGCAACCGGCTCACCCGGGCGGCGAGGCGGTCCTGCTGCTGCACCACGCGAAGCAGCAGCACGGAAGCCCCTGAGCACAGCAGGCTGACAGCCCCGGCGGCGGCGAGAACCGGCGTCATGCCAAGCTCTTCCGGATCATGGCGCGCATCACCACGATGCCGAGGCCCAGCCAGACCAGGCCAACGCCCAGCAAGGTCTGGCCGGATCCTTCCTCGAACAGGGAGCCGATGTAGGACGGGTTCATCACGGCAAGCGCGCCGCCGGAAAAGAACGGCAGCGCCGTCAGCACGCCCGAGCTGGTCCGCGCCTCGGACGCCAGGGCGTAGCCGCGGGCTTTCAAGGCCACCCGCTTGCGCACCACCTCGGCCAGGTTCTCCAGCGTCTCGGTCAGCCCGCCGCCGGTCTGGCTTTGCAGGGCCAGCGCCGTGGCGAAGAAGCGATATTCGGGCAGCCGGTTGCGCGCAGCCATCTCGCGCAGCGCTTCCTCCAGCGGCGTGCCGATGCCGACCTGGTCGTAGAGCCGCATGAACTCGATGGCTGTCGGCGCCTCGGAGTCCTGCGCGACGGCGCGCAACGATTCCGTTACCGGAATGCCGACGCGCACGGCCCGCACGATGGTTGCCAGCGCGTCCGGAAACTGGCGGTACAGCTTCGCCATCCGCTTCGCATCGGCGCCGTGATAGTAGGCCCGGGTGGCGAACAGCGCCGTCAGCGGCAACAACCCGATGGAGAGCGAGCCCAGCAGGCCGTGCAGCAGCCATTGCACGGCGTAACCCGGCAGCAAGGACACCGGCAGAACCAGGTAAGGTTTGTAACGGTACGGATCGCGCCGGTAAGGGTCCATGCCGATGAGCTGGCTCAGGCGCCGCTTCAGCGAGGCCGTCGGCAAGGCCACGGACAGGCGGGCAAACGTCGCCAGCGGCGCTTCCATGGAGTGGAAGGCCTTGAGGGCCTTGCTGCGCCGCTCCGCTACCCGTCGGAACCGCTCATCCAACCGCAGCAGGATCAAGCAAACCGGCGCCAGGCAGACCAGCGCCACGCCCGCCGCAAGCAGCGCCGGCGGCAGCATCACGATGCCCCCCGATGCAAGCCGTCGCCTTGCCCTGTCACCGCTCAGCCTCCTCAAGCGTGGAGGCCCAGATGCGTTCCAGCCCGAAATAGGCCAGCCGGTCGTGGAACGACGGGCGCGCCCGGCTGACGCGGTAGGTCCCGTGCAGCCGGCCGTCATTGCCTTCGCCGATCAGCTCGAAGGCGAAGATGTCGTTCAGGATCACCACCTCGCCCTCCAGCCCGCACACCTCCGTCACCTGGATCAGGCGGCGGCCACCGTCGCGCTGGCGCTCCACCTGGATGATCAGGTTGACCGCGCCAACGATCTGCTGGCGGATCGCCTTGGACGGCAGGCCGAAATTGCCCATCTGCACCATGTTCTCGATCCGGGTGATGGCATCCCGCGAGGTGTTGGCGTGGATGGTGGACATGCTGCCGTCATGGCCGGTGTTCATCGCCTGCAGCATGTCGAACGCCTCGCCGGCGCGCACCTCGCCCACGATGATCCGGTCAGGCCGCATGCGCAGCGCGTTGCGCACCAAGTCGCGCTGGGTGATCTCGCCACGGCCCTCCAAGCTCGGCGGGCGCGTCTCCAGCCGGACCACGTGGGGCTGCTGCAACTGCAGCTCCGCCGCGTCCTCCACCGTCACGATCCGTTCCGAGGTGTCGATCAGCTGGCTGATCGCGTTCAGCAGCGTGGTCTTGCCGCTGCCGGTGCCGCCGCTGATGATCACATTCAGCCGGCAGCGCCCGGCGATCTCCAGGATGCGCGCCACCGGCTGGCTCATGGAGCCGAACTCGACCAGCCGCGAGAAGTCGATGCGCTTCTTGGTGAACTTGCGGATCGAGATGTAAGGCCCGTCCAAAGCCAGCGGCGGGAAGACGATGTTGACGCGGCTGCCGTCCTTCAGGCGCGCGTCCACCATCGGGCTGCTCTCGTCCACCCGGCGGCCCACGTCGGCGGCGATGCGCTGGCAGATGTTGGCGACATGCGCGGCATCGCGGAACCGTACGTTCGAGAGGGTCACGCGGCCGGCTTTCTCGATGAACACCCGGTCCGGGCCATTCACCATGATGTCCGCCACCCCGTCGTCTTCCAGCAGCGGCTCCAGCGGGCCCAGGCCCAGCATGTCATGCACAAGGTCGCTGGCCAGTTGCCGCTGCTCGCGCCCGTTCAGCTGGATGCGCTTCTCGTTCGCAAGATCGGCCAGCAACCGCTCGACCTCGATGGCCAGGCGGTCCTGCGCCATGCCGGCGATGGAGACCGGGTCGATCCGCGTCAGGCACAGCGCTCGCAGCTCCGCGATCGGCGCCGGGGTGCGAACGCTCGCCGTCTCGGCCGGCGGGGGCGTCGCCACCACTGGAAGCGGCGCTGTCTCGGGCGCGCGGCGGCCAAAGCCGCTCACCGGCGGCTCCACGGCCAGCGCCGCTTGCCTTCGGTGGCGGGCGCGTACGACACCTCGCGCGCCAGCTCCATGATGCCGGTGCGAAAGCTGCCGCGCGTCTTGACGGCGGGCTCGCCCAGGCTCTCCGCGACGCCGAGCGGGCGGGGCAGGTCCGGGATCGCCACGTCCACCGCCATGCGCAGGGCATCCTCGACTTGGTGCCGGGTCAGCCCGCCGGGCATGCCGGTGCGGTTCAGCACCACCACGGCCCGGCGCGCCTGCGCCGCACCCGAGGGCAAGGCAAGCATGCGCAGCGCGTCCCGCACGCTGGCCAAGGTCGGCAGCATCACCAGCGCGCGCTGCTGGGTGACGTCCAGCAGGTCCCGCGAGAGCGGGGAGGGGCTGAACGGCACGTCCGCCACCACGAAGTTGAAACGCCGCCGCAACAAGGTCGCCAGCTTGGCCGCAGCCCCGGCGACGTAGCCGGGCTGCTCGGTCAGTCCTTCCTCGCCCGCCATGACGTGCAGCCGGTCGACCAGGGGAATGGCCGTGCGCTCCACGAACAGCTCGTCCACCCGGCTCGGCTGCTCCAGGGCTGAGCGCAGGCCGGACCCGGTCTGCGCCCCCAGCAGCATCGCGGCGCTGCCGGTTTGCAAATCCGCATCCAGCAGCAGCGTGTGCCGTCGGGCGCCTTCGGCCAGATGCCAGGCCAGGTTGGCCGCCACCGTGGTGGCGCCCACGCCGCCACGGGTGCCCGTCACCGTCACCATGTGGCCGCCCAGGGCTGCGGCCGATGGCGCCTGGCGCGCGATCTGCGAGCCGAACAGGCGGGCCACCATCTCCGGCACCAACGGCTTGTAAAGATACTCGGTGGCCCCCAGCGTGCGGGTGATCTGGCGGTAGAACGCAACGTCCTGCCGCTCCCCCACGATCAGGACCTGCACGTCCGGCTCGACCACGTGAGTGAGGTCGCCCAGCAGCGCGAGCGCTTGGCTTTCGCCCGTGATGTCGATGATCAGGGCGAGCGGCGTAGGCATGTTGGACAGCGCGTTCAGCGCCGTCCGCACGTTGCCGCGCCGCACCTCGAAGCCGCCCGGCAGCGCCTGGGTCAAGCCCTCGCGCAGCACCGCCTCGCTGTCCGCATCGGCCACGAAGGCCAGCAGCTGGATGCGGTCGGTGCGCGACGTCGGCTCCTGGCCCGGCGTGGGCAGCGCGTTGCCACCGTCCATCAGCTGCCGCTCCCGCTTGCCGAGCCGCCACCGGCGCTGACGGAAATCGGGGATATCTTGGAGGCGGACGCGTCGGGCAGGTCCTTCAGCTTGCCAGCCCGGTAGCGCGCCACGGCGGCGGCCATGACGGAGCCATCGGCCCGCCGGTCGGCCGCACCGGTCACCAGGTCCTGCGGGTCGGCGATCATGGCGCGCAAGTTGGCCTCGTTGGCGCCAGTCGGTTGCCACGTGCCTTCCCGGGTCAGCGGGTCCTCCGCCGCGCAGCCAGCCGGCAGCAGCAGCGCAAGCCATAGGATGCGCCTCATTGCACGATGAACTAGGACGCGCCTCATTGCACGATGAACCCGGCATCGCCCGGCACGGTCCGGCGGATCGCGACGTTGGCCACGTCGCCGCGCGCCTTCTGCCGCAGCAGCAGGATGCGCTCCAGGTCGTTGGGCGGCCTCCAGCCATCGTCCGGCCGGGCGAGCGCCGCCTCGTTGCTGACCGGCTGCACCAGGTAAGGCGTGACCAGGATCACCAGCTCGGTCTGCGCGCGCTGGAAGTTGTCGGAGCGGAACAGCGCGCCCAGGATCGGCACATCCCCCAGGAACGGCACCCCGTTGCCGGTCATGGTCGTGGTCTCCTGCATCAGGCCTGCGATGGCGAAGCTCTGGCCGCTGCCCAGCTCGACCGTGGTGTCCGCCCGGCGGACCTGCAGCGCCGGGATCTGGATCGAGTTATTGGTGCCGCTGCCGCCGTTGAGCTGGATCGCGCCCTGGTTGGTCAGTTGGCTCACCTCCGGGCGGACGTGCAGGTTGATGCGGCCGTTGCTCAGCACGGTCGGCACGAAGCCTAGGCTCACGCCATACTGCTTGAACTCGATCGAGAGCGTGCCGCCGAACTCCGCGATGGGAATGGGGAACTCGCCGCCGACCAGGAAGCTCGCCGACTCGCCGCTCATGGTGGTGATGTTCGGCTCGGCCAGCACGTGGATCAGCTGGTCCTGCGCCAGCGCGTCGATGACGCCGTTGATGTCGAGGCCGCCGCGCGAGGGGAACGTGCCTTGCCCCTGCGGCGAGGCGAAGTTGTTGCCGGGGCCGCCCGCGTTCGGGAAGTTGAAGCCGCCGCCGAACGCGCTGTTGGCAGCCTGCACCAGCGCCGGGGCTGCGGAGAAGCCGAGCGTGCCGTAGCGCCCGCCCAGGTTGGCCAGCGCCTGCCAGTTCACGCCCAGCTCGCGCGTCAGGCTGCGGTCCATCTCGATCACGCGGACCCGCAGGTTCACCTGCACCGAGCTCGTGACGGTGGTGCGGTTGTCGAGCTTGTCCTTCTCGCCGAGACCGGCGCGGCCGATGGTGGCGGCGCGGTCCGCATCCATCGGGGTCGCCGCGGTGCCGTTCAGCACCAGGCCGTTCGGGCGCGCCCCGGCCGTCATGCCGCTGCCCGGCATGGCCGCGGCCAACTGCCCCGCGGCCGAAGCCGCGGCATAGCCGCTCGGCCCCACCGTCACGTCGAACTGCGCGATCGGCTGGCCGCCGGCGGACATGGCCGCAACCGTCGTGCGGCCGGGCGACACGCCGAACAGGAACAGGCTCGTCGGGCTGGCGGGCCGCACTTCCACGAC
>CAXTTH010000114.1:0-6697 GCA_964247035.1 uncultured Acetobacteraceae bacterium | reverse complement strand
GGTCCGCCTGGCCATAGACGGTGGCGCGCGCCACCGTCTATGGCCAGGCGGACCAAGCTTGGCTGATGGCCGGGGACCCCGCCCGTGCCAGGGCGGCAGCCATCCTGGCGCTGAGCCTTTCGCCGGACGATCCCGACCTGCTGATCGACAGCTCCGTCGCGGCCGCGCTGCTCGAGCGTTACGACGACGCCGTGGACGATCTCAGCCGCGCCCTGGACCTGGACCCGAAACGGCCGGACGCCCTGGTGCTGCGCGCGGCGGCCTGGCGGCACACCGGCCATCTCGACCTGGCGCAGGACGACGTGGACCGCGCCCTGGCGCAGGACCCGGAAAGCCCGGAAGGTTACCTGGAACGCGGTATCCTGCGCCAGCGCCGGGGCGAATGGGCGGGCGCCCGGAACGACTGGACCCGAGCCCGGTCGCTCGCGCCGGATTCGGCGACGAGCGACCTTGCAGAGCAGAACCTCGCCCTGCTCGAGGCGGGGCCGCAGCGTCGTTAAGCTTCAAACTCAATTGGGTCTGGCGAGACGGCTGTGGTTTGTGCTTCACGCTGAGTGTCAGCGCAGCATGGGTCATGGCGGCCATTTTCCTGGACGACGAGCAAGGGGCGGTGATCAAGCCGCTGCTTGCGACCAACCAGCGCGGGGCGCGGCGCGTGGACTACCGGCGGGTGATCAGCGGCATCGTTCATGCGCTGCGCAGCGGGTGCCGCTGGCAGGACACGCCGCCGGCCTACGGGCCGCCGACCACGCTGTGCAACCGCTTTCACCGCTGGGCGCAGCGCGGCACCTGAGCAAGGCAGGTTCACGGCCTTGGCCGAGGCCACGCCCGGCGGCCTGCAAGCCACCGACAGCACGACCGCCAAGGCGCAGCGCGCGGCGGGCGGAAAAGGCGGGCCGAAAGCCTGGCCATCGGGCGCTCGCGCGGCGGGCGCGGGACTGAAACCCATGCCGTGACCGACGGCCTCGGCCGGATCATCGCTTTGCGCTGGCGCCGGGCCAGATGGGCGACGGGCGCGCCGCGCTTGGCCTGCTGGGGCGGTTGCCAGCCGCCGATCAATGCCTGGCGGATGGCGGCTACGACAGCGACGGCTTGCGGCGGTTTGTCCTTGAGCGCGGTACCGTGCCGGTGATCCCGAACAACCACGCCCGCAAGCGTCGCCACCCGTTCGACCTTGCCGCCTGCCGCGGACGCAACCTCAACGAGCGCGCCTTCTGCCGCCCGGAAGACTGGCGGCGCATCGCCACGCGCTATGACAAGCTCACCGCAAACTTCGCCTCAGCCATCGCCATTGCGGCAATCATCACATGGTAGGCCAAATGAGTCTGGAGCTTAGAGGTGCCCTTGTTGATGCTGACCCGGCGGCGGCAGGCTTTCCTGCTGCACTGGCGGCGGGGGCGGCGCGCTGCCGGCGGTGCCTTGCAGCCACTCTCCCAGCGAGCGCTTCGCCTGGTACTCGAACTCCACGTTCATGTCCGCCATCATCTGCACGACAAAGTCGTACAGCACCG
This sequence comes from uncultured Acetobacteraceae bacterium, assembly GCA_964247035.1. GTDB lineage: Bacteria > Pseudomonadota > Alphaproteobacteria > Acetobacterales > Acetobacteraceae > LMUY01. The sequence continues at coordinate 5,186 of CAXTTH010000114.1, read as the reverse complement.
CTCGGGAGTCCTCGCCTACGTCCGAACTGGTGCGGCGGCGCGCCACGCGGGCTTCGGCGTACCCCGCCCTGTCCCCGCCGGCGCCTGCGAACACGTCCAGGTGCACGGACATCAGTCCGTCGATCCCGCCGCCCACCCGCCGCAGGCTGGCGTCGTCGATGACGAACACGGCTCGGCCATTGCTGCCGCCCGCCAGCAACCGGTCGGTCGCCATCTGCTTGAGAGCGTCTGCCGGGCGCAGGGGCGAGAACGCCTCGACTGACTGTCCGGACACCGGGGCCGAGCGGTCATCCACCTCGACGTTGGCAACGTTGAGCCGGATCGGCGTGAGAAAGCTGTAACTTGGCAGCGGGAAGGTGCGCGGCGGTCCATCATCCGCACAGGCGGCGGCGAGCAGCGGCAGCAGCAGCACGGACCGGCGGGCGAACATGGGCGCTCCTGTGGAGATGGCGATGCAACCTGCCATGACGGACGCACCGGTCCAACCCGGCGGTCAGTCCGCAAGCCTGCGCCCGTGCACTTCCTCCCGACCGAAATGGAAGTCGTAGTTGCAGAACTCGCACGTCATGATGATGTCGCCGGACACGGCCATATGGTCCAAATCCTCGGGCACGAACCCTTCCAGGATGTCTGCCAGGCGAGCGCGGGAGCAGCGGCAGCCATAGGCCAGCGCGCGGGGCCGGTCAGCGGCCACGCCCTCTGCGCTGAACAGCCGCCAGACCAGATGCTCGGCCGGCAGGGTGTCATCGAGCATCTCGGCATCCGTCACGGTCGCGGCCAGCACGGTGGCGGCGCGCCAGGCCTCGTCGGCGTCGTCCTCATCCGCTGCCTCGGCGGCTTCGAGGCCGCCCTCGCTGGCCACGCGCTCCAGCACCAGGGCGGCCGCGCGCCAGCCAAGCGGGGTGCGCTCGCAGGACAGGCGCAGTGCGCATTGCAGCTGCTCGCTGGTTTCGAAGTAGTGCAGCGCCATGTCGGACAGCGCGCTGCCTTCGATGGATACGATGCCCTGATGGCGCTCGCGGTCGGCGCCCTGGTCCACGGTGAAGGCAAGGTAGCCCTGGCCGAGCAGGGCGGCGGCGCTCGGGGCCTCGTTCTCGGCAAGCAGGGTGGCGAGCCTTTCAGGCTCTGCCCGGGCATAGCCGCGCAGCGCGCCGTCCTCCGTGCAGTCCGCCAGCAGCATGGGCACGGCGCCGTCGCCCTTGGCTTGCAGGCTGAACGAGCCGCGAAACTTCAGCGCCGTCGCCAGGGCCGCGGCCAGCGCTAAGGCCTGCCCGGTCAGCCGAGTGACGGCGGGGTGGTTGTCGTGCCGGGTCAGCAAGGCGTCGGCGAGCGGGCCGAGCCGCACCAGGCGGCCGCGCACGGGTCGCCCCGGCAGGTGGAACGGCGTGACGCCGCGGGGAACGACGATGTCAGGCACGTCGGGACGATTAGGGTCAAGGAAGGCTGGCGTTGCGCTCATGCTGGCACAGATAGGGGGCGAAGCGCCGGATCGCCACCTCTGGCGGGCCTGCGGAAACCGCTGAGCCCTCCCGCCGTTTCCACGTCCATCTGCTGAAGGATCATGCCGTGACGGACACGAACGACACCGCCAAGCTTTGGGACCTGGTCAAGGCGATCGAGTTCGCCATGATGGTGACGGAGGACGAGGGCATGCTCCGCAGCCGCCCGATGGCGCTGGCCCAAAAGGAGTTTGACGGCTCTTTCTGGTTCTTCACCAAGGTGAGCGCGCACAAGGTGACGGAGGTGGGCCAGGACCAGAGAGTGAACCTGGCCTTCTCGCATCCTGGCAAGCAGGACTACGTGTCGGTGTCAGGCACGGCGAGCCTGGTGCGGGACCGTGCGGTGATCGATGAGCACTGGTCCGAGCCGGTCCGGACATGGTTCCCGAAGGGAAAGGACGACCCGGAGATCGCTTTGCTCAAGGTCATGGTGCAGCAGGCGGAATACTGGGACGCGCCGTCATCCACGATGCTGCACGCGTATGGCTACGTGAAGTCAGTGGTGACGGGGGAGAGCCCGCAGCCGGGCGGCCACGGCACCGTGTCGATGAGCTGACAACGCAGGGTTCAGGAAACGGTCTTCCATCCTGGCAGCATGGCATTGCCCTGCTGCTAGGTATCCGCGCTAATCTCAGCTTCCAGGGCTTGCAACTTGTGGTCCAGGGTTGCCCGGTCGGCCACAGCGTCACCCAAGGCGTCCATCAAGGTGCGGCGGCACCGGTCGTGCCCGCCATCCGTGTCCAGCCCGCCACGCACGCCCGCCAGGCAATCGGCATAGGCGTTGCCCGCCGCGGCAGCCGCGTCACCATAGGGCGCCAGCAACTCCCTTATGCGCCGGTCCACCCAGCCCGGCGTGGCGGGCGTCTCCTCCGTCAGGGAGGAGCGGGTCATCGCACCGCGCCCAGCGCCCAGGCCAGCACGCCTTTTTGCGCGTGCAGCCGGTTCTCCGCCCCGTCGAAGACCACCGATTGCGGACCGTCGATCACCTCGGCGGTCACTTCCTCGCCGCGGTGCGCCGGCAGGCAGTGCATGAACAGCGCGTCCGGGGCGGCTGCCCGCATCAGCTGGCTGTTTACCTGAAACGGCGCCAGCAGGTTGTGGCGGCTTTGGTTCGGCTCGTCGGCCATGCTGACCCAAGCATCCGTCACCACGCAGCGCGCTCCGGCGACGGCAGCGGCCGGATCGGCGCCGACGATGACCGTGGCTCCTTCCGACCGTGCCCAGGCCACCGCTTCCTGGGCGGGTTGGAGCATCGGGGGGCAGGCGATGCGAAGGGTGAAGCCGAACCGCACGGCCGCCTCGATCCAGGAATGAGCCACGTTGTTGCCGTCCCCCACCCAGGCCACGACTTGGCCGGCGATCGGGCCGCAGTGCTCCTCGAACGTCATGACATCCGCCATCAACTGGCAGGGATGGGACTTGTCGGTCAGCCCGTTGATGACCGGCACCGTCGCATGCAGCGCCAATTCCGCGAGCTTGGCCGCATCGGCGGTGCGCAGCATGATGGCATCCACGTAGCGGGACAGCACCCGGGCGGTGTCTGCCACCGTCTCGCCGCGGCCGAGCTGAAGTTCGCTGCCTTGCAGCACCACCACATCGCCGCCCAACTGGCGCATCGCCACCTCGAACGAGACGCGGGTGCGGGTGGACGGCTTCTCGAACACCAGCGCCAGGGTGCGCCCGGCCAATGGGCGGGAGGACGGAACGTCCGCCTGCTTCAGGCTGCGTGCCACGTCCAGCATCTGGCGCAGCACCGCCGGGTCGAAATGGCGCAGGTCTAGGAAGTGCCGCGGGCTGCCCGGCGCCGGCCGCAACTCATCCTTCGCGCGCAGGCGACGGAGCGCTCCACTCACTTGGCGGCTGCTTGCGCGTAGGGCCGGCAGCGGCGCACCCCACGGCGGGCCATGTCCAGCGCAGTGGCCAGGTCCTCGTCCGTGATGACCAGCGGCGGCACCAGGCGCACCACGTTGTCCCCGGCGCTGACGGTCAGCAATCCTTCGGCGGTGAACGCGGATTGCAGGTCGCCGTTCGGGACGCGGCACTTCAGTCCCAGCATCAGGCCTGCGCCGCGCACGTCCTCCAGCACGTCCGGCTCGTCCCGCACCAGTTGCTCCAGCGCGTGCCACAGCACCCGGGCCTTGCGGTCCACCCCGTCCAGGAAGCCGGGCGCGAGCATCACGTCGAGCACGGCGTTGGCCGCCGCGCAGGCGAGCGGGTTGCCGCCGAACGTGGTGCCGTGCGTGCCGGGCACGAGGTGGCGCGCCACCGTCTCCTTCGCCAGCACGGCCCCCATCGGGAAGCCGCCAGCGATGCCCTTGGCGGCGGACATCACGTCCGGCTCGATGCCTGCCCACTCGTGCGCGAACAGCTTGCCGGTGCGCCCCATGCCGCACTGCACCTCGTCCAGGGCCAGCAGCAGCCCATATTCGTCGCACACCGCGCGCAACTCCTGCAGGAAGCGGAGCGACGCTGGGCGCACCCCGCCTTCGCCCTGCACCGGCTCGACGAAGATGCCTGCGGTGTGCGGCCCGATCGCGGCGCGCACGGCGTTCATGTTGCCGAACGGCACGTGGTCGAAGCCCTGCACCGCCGGGCCGAAGCCTTGCAGGTACTTGGCGTTGCCGGTGGCGCTGATCATGGCCAGCGTGCGGCCGTGGAACGCGCCGTCGAAGCAGATGAGGTGGAAGCGCTCCGGCTGCCCGGCATCTGCCATGGTGCGGCGCACCGCCTTGACCATGCCTTCGTTCGCCTCCGCGCCCGAGTTGCAGAAGAACACGCTGTCCGCGAACGTCGCCTCCACGAGGCGCGCAGCCAGCCGCTCGGCGCCGGGCACGCGGTAAAGGTTCGAGACGTGCATGACCTTGGCGGCCTGCTCGGTGATGGCGGCGACCAGGTGGGCGTTGTTGTGGCCGAGCGAGGAGGTCGCGATGCCGGCGCCGAAATCGAGATACCGTCGCCCATCGGTTGTGAACAACCAAGCGCCTTCTCCCCGCTCGAAAGCGAGATCGGCACGGTTGTAGGTGGGCATCAGGGAAGCGATCATGACGGCAGGACCTCAAATGGTCCCCATGGTGTGGGGAAGCGCGGAGCATGAAGCGCCCGCGCTCGCCAAGTCAAACCCAAAAGACGAACGCCGCCAGGGGCTTCCCTAGTTGTTGTAAACGAAGCTGGGCATCGCGTTCAGCGAGTCCTTGGTGACGCCCGGCAACGTGTAGCGGCCATCCGCCGGCTTCTGCATCTGGCCGATCGGCAGCGCCACCAGCTTGCCGCCCAGCCCCATCACGCCGCCGACCGATATGATCGCCAGCACCACGGCATTGTCCGGGTTCATGATGAGGTCGTCGATGGTGCCGACCTGGGTGTTGCCGTCGCTGTACACTCCTGCGCCGATCACCTTGCTGGCGCGCACCCCGCCTTCCATCCGCACGCTGGCCACGGACAGGTTCGGGTTGCCGGGTGCCGGCGTCAGCTTGGCGTCTGGCGCCGCGGGGGTTTGGGCATGAAGCGGGCTGGCCGCCAGGGCGGCAGCCAGCACGAGGCCGATAGCGCGTGTCACGGAATGATCTCTCCAGGTCGGCCCGCCAACGCCTCTATGGCGCGCCGGGTTCCGGATGCGTCCGCCGCATGGCACTATGGCCGCCATGCGACCGCCCAAGCCGCCCGGCCCGGCGCCGGACGCCGCCAGCC
>CAXTTH010000113.1:0-6700 GCA_964247035.1 uncultured Acetobacteraceae bacterium | reverse complement strand
CATCCCCGCCATGACGGCCAGCAGCACTTGCGCGGTGCAAATGTTGCTGGTCGCCTTTTCGCGGCGGATGTGCTGCTCGCGGGTTTGCAGGGCCAGCCGCAGCGCCGGCTGCCCCGCCGCATCCTGCGACACGCCGACCAGCCGGCCCGGCATGACGCGCTTGAACTTGTCCAGCGTGGCGAAGAACGCCGCGTGCGGGCCGCCGAAGCCCATCGGCACGCCGAAGCGCTGCGCCGAGCCAACCACCACGTCGGCGCCCATGGCGCCCGGCGGCGTCAGCAGCACGAGGCTCAGCAGGTCAGCGCACACGATCGCCAGCGCGCCGGCCTCGTGTGCCGCGGTGATCTCGGCGTGCAGGTCGCGCAGCGCGCCGGACGTGCCGGGATATTGCAGCACCACCGCGAAGGGCTGCGCCGCGCCGATCGCCGCCGTGTCGCCGGGCGCGAAGGGATGCAGCGCCCAGCCGAGCGGGGCGGCGCGGGTTTGCAGCACAGCCGTCGTCTGCGGGTGCAGGTCGGCGCACACGGCGATGCTGGCCGACTTGGTGCGGGAGGCGGCGTGCGCCATCGCCACGGCCTCGGCCGCCGCGGTCGCCTCGTCCAGCAGGGAGGCGTTGGCGATCGGCATGGCGGTGAGGTCGCAGATCATGGTCTGGAAGGTGAGCAGCGCCTCCAGCCGGCCCTGCGCCAGCTCGGCCTGGTAGGGCGTGTAGGCGGTGTACCAGCCGGGGTTCTCCAGCACGTTGCGGCCGATCACCGGCGGGGTGATGGCGCCGTGGTAGCCCTGGCCGATCAGCGAGCGCAGCCGCCGGTTCTGCCCGGCCAGGCCGCGCAGCTCCTCGATGGCAGCCGCCTCCGGGATGGCGTCGGGCAAGCCCGTCATCGGCGGGGTGCGGATGTCGCCGGGCACGGTCTGCGCCGCCAGCGCTTGCAGGCTCTCGGCGCCGACCACGTGCAGCATGGCGGCGATGTCGGCCTCGGTGGGAGCGATGTGGCGGGGGACAAAGCTATCTTCCAGCGCGGCCAACTCGGCGCGGGCGTCCATCATGCCGCCTCCGCCAGCAGCGTGTCATAGGCCGCCTGGTCCATCAGCCCGTCGAACGACCCGGCATCCGTCAGCGCCAGCTTGAAGAACCAGCCCTCGCCCGCCGGGTCCCGGTTCACCAGCGCCGGGTCCTCGGCCAGCTTGCCGTTGATCTCCGTCACGCGGCCGGCCAGGGGAGCGTACACGTCGCTGGCCGCCTTCACTGACTCGACCACGGCCACGGCCTCCTCGGGCACGACCTGCCGCCCTGGCTCCGGCAGCTCGACGAACACGAGGTCCCCCAGGGCGTCCTGCGCGTGGGTGGTGATGCCGATGGTGGCGATGGCGCCGTCGAGGCGGACCCATTCGTGGTCTTTGGTGTAACGGATCATCGATCTGGGCTCCTTCAGCGGGCGTAGCGGTGCGGGACGAACGGCAAGGCGGCGACGCGGGCGGGCAGCCGCCTGCCGCGCACCAGCAGGTCCACGGCCTGGCCAACCGTCGAGAGGTCCCGCCGGACGTAACCCATGGAGACGGGGCCGTTGACGGTGGGGCCGAAGCCGCCGGAGGTGATGCTGCCGGCCTCCGTGCCGTCCGGGGCGGCGATGACCGTCTCGGCGCGGGCGGGAGCGTTGCCCTCCGGGCGCAGGCCCATGCGCAGCCGGGTGGGGCCATGGGCGAGCTGGTCGCAGATGGCGATGGCGCCTGGAAAGTCGCGGGCCTCGCGCCGGCGCTTGGCCACGGTCCAGGCGAGGTTGGCCTCGACAGGGGTGGTCAGCTCGTCGATGTCCGGGCCATACAGCGGCAGCCCCGCTTCCAGCCGCAGGCTGTCCCGCGCGGCCAGCCCGGCGGGGCCGACTTCCGGCTCGGCCAGCAGCTTGGTCGCGAGCGCCTCCGCATCGCTGGCGAGGATGGAAATCTCGAAGCCGTCCTCCCCCGTGTAGCCGGAGCGGCTGACCCAGGCTGGGATGCCGGCCAAGCTGACCGCGGCTACCCCCAGGAACGTCAGCGCCGCAGCCTCCGGGGACAAACGGGCCATGACCGCCGCAGCCGCCGGGCCTTGCAGCGCCAGCAGCGCACGGTCATCGTGCCGCTCGGCGGCAATGTGCGGAATGCGGGTGGCAAGATGGGTGGCGTCGGCCTCCTTGCGGCTGGCGTTCACCACCAGCAGCAGCCGGTCTCCGTGGTTGGCGACCATGATGTCGTCCAGGATGCCGCCAGCCTCGTCCAGGAACAGGGAGTAGCGCTGGCGCCCCGGCTGCAGGCCCAGCATGTCGCCAGGCACCAGGGTCTCGAGCGCAGCGGCGGCCTCTGCGCCGTGCAGGCTGATCTGGCCCATGTGGGACACGTCGAACAGGGCGGCGCGCTCGCGGCATTGGATGTGCTCGGCGATCACGCCGGCAGGATACTGCACCGGCAGCTCATAGCCGGCGAAGGGCACCATGCGGGCGCCCAGTCGGAGGTGCAGCGCGTGGAGCGGCGTGGTGCGGAGGATGTCCGCATCGGAATCCTCGAAGTCGCTCGGGATGAACTCGGACATGGGCAAGCTCCGCGCAGGTTGCCGCCCGCGAGCTGGATTGCTTGCGGGAACGGCCCCCCTCTGTCGCGGTACCTGAGAGATTCGGGCGCGGCGCGCGCAGCCCTTACTCCGTCGGTGCGGCCCTGATTGGTGGGCCGGCTTTCCAGAGACCCTGGCGCCGTGCGGTCCTTTGTGCCTGAGCGTTTCCGGGGGCCGGTTGCGCCTTCGGCGGCAGCCCCTCGCATGACGAAGGATGCTGCACTCTCCCGCACGGATGTTTCGGGTGGCGCACTGTGGCGGAATGCCGGGAGGGATGCAATCGCCGTGTTGTCCGGAAATCCATGTGATGTATTGCTGCCATGGGCAGCCGTCCTGCGCTGCACGAACTCACATCCAAGCCAACGGACAGGTGCCGTGGCGTAAGCGCATTGCGTCGGCTAAAGCCCGTTTGAGATGGTCAAGCAAGGGGCAGTGCCGACGGCGCACATGCCCTTGCGCCGTCCACCGCGGCGATGGCAGACACGGTGAGAGATGCTTCGTATTTCCCTCCCCGCATGAGAATCGTGATCTTCGGCCTCGCCGTCAGCTCCTCCTGGGGCAACGGCCATGCAGCCTTATGGCGCGGGCTGATCAACGGCCTGCTGGCGGAAGGCCATGCGGTGACGTTCTTCGAGCGGGACCAGCCTTACTACGCGCAGAACCGCGACCTGTTGAAGCTGCCCCATGGCGGCGAGCTGGTGCTCTACCCGGACTGGCCCGGGGCCATCGCCTCCGCCCGCCGCACCTTGGCCGATGCGGACGTGGCCGTCGTCACCTCCTATTGCCCGGACGCGCTGGAGGCCGCGGAATTGGTCGGCGACACCGGCGCCGCGCTGTCCTGCTTCTACGACTTGGACACTCCGGTGACCCTCGCCCGTCAGGCTGCCGGCGAGTCCATCGGCTACATCGGGCCGGACGGGCTGCGCGGCTACGACTTGGTGCTGAGCTACACCGGTGGCGCCGCGCTGGACGCCCTGCGCCACACCTTCGGAGCACGCCGGGTCACGCCGCTTTATGGTTCCGTGGACCCGGCGATGCACCATCCCGTAGCTGGCGAGGGGACCCGCGCCCTGCTCTCCTATCTCGGCACCTACGCGGAGGACCGGCAGGCGGCGCTGGAGGCGCTGTTCGTGGAGCCCGCCCGCCGCCGCCCTGCAGACCGGTTCGTCATCGGCGGCGCGCAATACCCGGCGCAGTTCCCCTGGACGGCCAACACCTGGTTCGTGCGGCACCTGCCGCCCGCCCGGCACCCGGCGTTCTACTGCTCCTCCCGCCTGACGCTGAACGTGACGCGCGCGGCGATGGCGCAGATGGGCCACTGCCCATCCGGCCGGCTGTTCGAAGCCGCCGCCTGCGCCACCCCCATCCTGACCGATCGCTGGGATGGGCTGGAGCAGTTCTTCACCCCGGGCGAGGAAATCCTGGTGGCGCGAGACACGGCGGAGGCTCTGGCGGCGCTCGATACCTCGGATGCCGAGCTGGCCGCCCTTGCGCGCCGCGCCCGCGAGCGCACCCTGGCCGAGCACACCGCGCAACGCCGGGCGCGGCAGATGGTGGCGGCGTTCGAGGCGGTAGCCTGATGTGGGGCATCATCCCCGCCGCTGGGCAAGGCACGCGCATCCAGCCGCTCGCCTTCAGCAAGGAGCTGCTGCCGATCGGCAGCCGGGTGGACGAGCGCGGCGTCGAGCGGCCCCGCGCGGTCAGTGAGTTCCTGGTCGAGCGCATGGTGCGCGGCGGGGCGGACAAGATCTGCTTCGTCATCTCGCCCTGGAAATCCGACATCCTGCAATACTATGGCGGCAGCCTGGGCGACACCGCCTTTGCCTACGTGGTGCAGAACCATGCTGCTGGATTGTGCGATGCGATCTTCCGCGCCTTGCCGCTGATCGGGCCGGACGAGCCGGTGCTGCTCGGCCTGCCGGACACCGTGTGGTTTCCCGTCGATGCGCTGGACGGCCTGCCGGACGACCGGCTGAGCTTCCTGCTGTTCCCCGTGCGCCAGCCGGAGCTGTTCGATGCCGTGCTGCTGGACGCGGCGGGGCGGGTGACGGAGATCGAGGTGAAAGCGGCGCTGCCCCGCTCGCACTGGGTTTGGGGCGCGTTCAAGCTCCCCGGCGCCCTGCTGCATGGCCTGCATGCGCTCTGGCTGCGGCGGGAACGGCGGGACGAGTTCATCGGCACGCTGGTCAATGCCTGGCTGCACGAGGGTGGCGAAGCCTGGGGCGTCCGGGGAGGGGAGAGCTACGTCGATGTCGGCACGCTGCACGGCTATCGCGAGGCCATGCGCGCGCTGGCGGGGCCGCACGAAGACGCACTTTTGCACAGGACGGAACCGTGAGCATGGATGCAGGCTGGACAGCGGAGCGGGTGCGGCAGCGGGCGGCCGAGCTTGGCCCGTGGTTCCACAACATGGAGCTGAAGGGCGTGCGGACCGCGCCGGACCACTTCCTGGGTGATTTCCCCACCGTGAAGTGGCGCAGCTTCCAGCACGCCATCCCCACCGACCTCACGGGTAAGACCGTGCTCGACATCGGCTGCAATGGCGGCTTCTACTCTTTGGAGATGAAACGGCGGGGTGCCGCGCGCGTGGTCGGCATCGACTTCGACGCCGATTACCTGGCGCAGGCCCGCTTCGCCGCCGAGGTGGAGCAGCTCGACATCGAGTTCCGCGAGATGTCGGTTTACGACGTGGCCGCGCTGGGCGAACGCTTCGACGTCGTGTTCTTCATCGGCGTGCTGTACCATTTGCGCCATCCGCTGCTGGCGCTCGACCTGATTCACGCCCACGTCACGCGGGACCTGCTGGTGTTCCAGTCCATGCAGCGCGGCGACCCGGCGATATCGCCGGTGGCGGCGGACTACGCGTTCTGGGACGCCGAGCACTTCGACGATCCCGGCTACCCGAAGCTGCACTTCATCGAGCAAAGCTATGCCCACGACAACACCAACTGGTGGGCGCCCAACCGCGCCTGCTCCGCCGCCATGCTGCGCAGCGCCGGCTACGACATCGAGGCGACGCCGGAGGCGGAGATGTTCATCTGCCGCCACCGCGACGGCGGCCAGGCGCCGGCCTACCCTGCGCAAGGCCCGCTCGCATGATCGAGGCGGCGATGATCTGGAACGAGCCGAACAACAAGTCCCACTGGGACCTGGAGGCCGACCCCGGCTGGACGATCTTCGCCGAGACCGTGAGGCTGGCGGGCCAGGCCATCGCGTCGGAAGCGCCGGGCTTGCCGCGGGTGCTGGGCGGCATCTCGCCGATCGACCCCGACTTCATCCGCTGCCTCATCGGCCACGGCGCGCTGGACCACGTGGACGCGGTGGCGGTGCACGGCTTCCCGCTCGACTGGAACAACTGGCTGATCGACGAGTGGCCGGACAAGATCGCCTCCATCCAGGCGGTGACCGACTTGCCGGTGTGGGTGTCCGAGGTCGGCGTCTCCACCTTCGGCGCGGAGGAGGTGCAGGAGTTCGGCGTCAAGCGCACCGCCGAGCTGCTGCGCGGCCGGGCGCCGCGCATCCACTGGTACAGCCTGTATGACCTGCCCGCCGCCTGGCCCGCCACCACCCGGCACCGCGAGGCCGAAGGCTCCTCCTACTACCGCCATTTCCACATGGGGCTGTATGACGAGCACGGCCGGGCCAAGCGCGCCGCCAAGCCGTTCGCGGACTGCACGCCCGAGTTCGGCCTGTGCCAGTGGTTCCACTTCGAGGACCCCCGGCTGGACGACGCAGTGGCCAAGATGCGCGACCTCGGCGTCACCTACCTGCGCACCGGGCTGAGCTGGGCCGATTTCGACCGGCCGAACGCGCTCGACTGGTTCGACCGCCAGATGCGCGCGCTGGAGCAGTTCGCCGTCACCGTCACCTTCTGCTTCACGCCGGAGGACAAGGGCACCTGGCCGCACTACACCGCGCCGCCGAAGCACCCGGCCGAGTTCGCCGAGTTCTGCGCGGCGATGCTGCGGCGCTATGCCGTCCGCGGCTGACCTGCTGCGCCGCCTGGCCGCGCGCGAGCCGGTCGAGCAGGCGGTGGGCCTGGTCGCCGCCCAGCCGGACGACGAGACCATCGGCGCCGGCGCGGCGCTGCCGCTGTTCCGTCAGCTGCTGCTGGTGCAC
>CAXTTH010000112.1:0-6743 GCA_964247035.1 uncultured Acetobacteraceae bacterium | reverse complement strand
GTGCTGGCGCATTTGCAAAAACTGGAGCGGGAGGGCCGCGCGGCGCGCCAAGGCGACGCGTGGCAGGCGGCGTCCGGCTAGAGCTGCTTGGCCAGGCGGCGGGCCATGAGCCAGCCGGGCAGCCCGGCGCAAGGGCCGCCGATGCAGATCAGCAGCAGCCCGACATAGGCGCCTTCCAGCATCATGGCGATGCCGATGCCCAGCATCGAGCCGCCGATGATCCCGCCGGTGACCCCGGACGCCAAGCCCAGCCAAACGATCTCGCCACGGTTCACCATGGCTGCGACATGCCGCCCCGGAGCCGGTTTGACAAGGCGGGGAGCGCGGCGTAACCCCCGCGCCACTGCCGGGAACGTGGACGGGCCTTCGGGGCCTGCGCCCGCCGATCGCTGTTTCGGCCTACCGGTGCAACAACGCCCCAAACGCGGGCGACATAGAATGGATGGCCTGGACTATGACCAAGCGCCTTGAATCCAAGTACAAGATCAACCGCCGCCTCGGCGTCAACCTATGGGGCCGCGCCAAGTCGCCGATCAACAAGCACGATTACGGCCCCGGCCAGCACGGCCAGCGCCGCAAGCAGAAGCCGACCGATTTCGGCATCCAGCTGATGGCCAAGCAGAAGCTCAAGGGCTATTACGGCAACATCGGCGAGAAGCAGTTCCGCAAGTATTACGACGAGGCCGTGCGCCGCAAGGGCGATACCTCGGAGAACCTGATTGAGCTGCTGGAGCGCCGGCTGGACGCGGTGGTGTACCGGCTGAAGTTCGCCATCACCCCGTTCGCGGCGCGGCAGTTCGTCAACCACGGCCATGTGCTGATCAACGGCAAGCGGGTCAACATCCCGTCCTACCTGCTGAAGGACGGCGACGAGATCGAGGTGCGCGAGAAGTCCAAGCAGCTCGCCGTGGTGCTGGACAGCACGCAGAGCATCGAGCGGGACGTGCCGGAGTACCTGGACGTGGATCACCGGGCGATGAAGGGCAAGTTCAACCGGGCGCCGAAGCTCACCGACGTGCCATACCCGGTGCAGATGGAGCCGAACCTCGTGGTGGAGTTCTACTCGCGCTGACGGTCTAGGCAGCGGGCACGGGCGCCAACGGCTTGGCAGTGGCGCCCGTCCCGCCGATGCGGTCGATCAGGGCACCCACGTCCTGCACGAATGGCAAGTCAACGACCAGGAACCGGCGTGCCATAAGCTCCTCGATCTGCTGCTTGGCTTCCTGCAACGACAGTCCGGAATCGCGCAGCGCCCGGATGGCTTCGATCGTGTTGGTGAAGTCCTTTTCCCAGCAAAGCTCAAGCCTTGCGGGTGAACCGGAGTAATCCCGGGGTGCGGCCGGGGTTCGCACCGCTCGTTCGAACTCCTTCTTGGACAATGATTTCATCGTAGGAATACTCCAGCATGATAAAACCCGCGAGCCGCCTGAGGTTCGCTGGGCCGATAGCATTCGGCTGAACTCCATGCATGTGCAAGCCATGCACATATAAAGCTCGTCCGCTCACCACGACGGATGCCATGACGTGCAGCGTTCCGGACGGGGTTTTAACCCTGATCGATGCTATCGCAAGGTCGGTCATGTCATAGTCGAGTTCGATCGACAGGTCTGCAATGTCCCACACGCCCGGACTATGGGCGGGCCAGGAATATGAGCGCAACCATGACCCCCGCCGAAGAAATCGCCCGCCGCCGCACCTTCGCGATCATTTCGCACCCGGACGCCGGCAAGACCACGCTCACCGAGCGGCTGCTGCGCGCAGGCGGCGCGATCCAGCTTGCCGGCAACGTGCGGGCCAAGGGGGAGCGGCGGCGCACCCGGTCGGACTGGATGGGCATCGAGCGCGAGCGCGGCATCTCCGTCGTCACCTCGGTGATGACGTTCGAGTACGGCGGCTGCGTGTTCAACCTGCTGGACACGCCGGGCCACGAGGATTTCTCGGAGGACACCTATCGCACGCTCACCGCCGTGGACTCCGCCGTGATGGTGATCGACGCGGCCAAGGGCATCGAGGCGCGCACCCGCAAGCTGTTCGAGATTTGCCGGCTGCGCGACATCCCCATCCTCACCTTCGTCAACAAGATGGACCGCGAGGCGCGTGACCCGTTCGAGCTGCTGGACGAGGTGGCCAGCACCCTGGCGCTCGACACCGCGCCCGTCACCTGGCCGATCGGCCGGGCGGCCAGCTTCGCCGGCACCTACGACCTGCGCACGCGGGAGGTGCACACCGCCGAGCCGCTGCCCCAGTCGGACGACCGCATGATCGCCATGGCGGAGGAGATCGACCTGGCCCGCGCCGCGCTGCCGGAGTTCGAGCTGGCCGGCTTCAACGCCGGGCACCTGACGCCGGTGTTCTTCGGCAGCGCCATCAAGGAGATCGGCGTCACCGACCTGCTGGACAGCCTGGTGGCGTTCGGCCCGCCGCCGCGCGCCCAGCCGGCCGACACGCGCACGGTGGAGGCCAGCGAGGGCAAGCTGACGGCGCTGGTGTTCAAGATCCAGGCCAACATGGACCCCAACCACCGCGACCGCATCGCCTTCGCCCGGGTCTGCTCCGGGCGGCTGGAGCGTGGCATGCGGCTGCGCCAGGTGCGCACCGGCAAGCTGATCCCGCTGCACGCGCCGCAGTTCTTCTTCGCCCGCGATCGGCAGATCGCCGAGGAGGCGTTCGCCGGCGACGTGGTCGGCATTCCCAACCACGGCACCTTGCGCATCGGCGACACGCTGAGCGAGGAGGAGGACCTCAACTTCGTCGGCGTGCCGTATTTCGCGCCGGAGATCCTGCGCCGGGTGCGGCTGGACGACGCCATGAAGGCGAAGAAGCTGCGCCAGGCGTTGCAGGAGCTGGCGGAGGAGGGCGTGGTGCAGCTGTTCCGCCCGCAGGACGGCAGCCCGCCGATCGTGGGCGTGGTCGGCACGTTGCAGCTGGACGTGCTGATCGCCCGGCTGCAAGGCGAGTACGGCGTGGGCATCGGATTCGAGGCGGTGCCTTACGCGCTGGCCCGCTGGATCAGCGGCGAGCGCCTGGCGGTCGAGAAGTTCAGCCAAGCGCAGCGCACCGCCATGGCGGACGACGTGGACGGCGACCCGGTGTTCCTGGCCTCCTCCACCTTCAGCCTGCGCCGCATCACGGACGCGAACGAAACCCTGACGTTCCGCGACATCAAGGACGTCCGCGCAGCCTGACCCACGGAGTGCAGAGGGCGACCGCCCTTTGCCGGGGTTTGGGGCAGCGCCCCATCCTACGCTTCCCTTTCCTGCGCCGGCCCGTCCTGCTCCAGGTTCATGGCGCTGGCGATCAGCGCCGTGTGGCTGAACGCCTGCGGGAAGTTGCCGGTCATGCGTTGGGCCGCCGGGTCGTACTCCTCGCTCAACAGGCCGAGGTCGTTGCGCAGTGAGAGCAGCCGCTCGAACAACGCTCGCGCATCGTCCCTGCGGCCCTGCATGTGCCAGTTGTCCACCAGCCAGAACGAGCAGGCGAGGAACGCGCCCTCGCCGGGGGGCAAGCCGTCCGCGCTGTCCTGCGTGCTGTAGCGCAGCACGTAGCCGTCCTTGAGCAGCTCCCGCTCCACCGCGGCCGTGGTGCCGCGCACCCGCGGGTCGTCGTGCGGCAGGAAGCCGACCAGCGGGATGAGCAGCAGGCTGGCGTCCAGCTCGTCGGTGTCGAAGTGCTGGGTGAAGCTGTTCTTGCCGGGGTGGAAGCCGCGTTGCAGCACCTCGGCGTGGACCTGGTCCCGCACGGCTTTCCAGTGCTCCACCGGGCCGTCCAGCCCGTGCGCCTCGGCGTCCTTCACCATGCGGTCGAAGGCGACCCAGGCCATCACCTTGGAGTAGGTGAAGTGCTTGCGCCCGCCGCGCGTCTCCCAGATGCCCTCGTCCGGCTGCTGCCAGATGGTCTCCAGGTGGCCGATGATGGCCTTCTGCAAGTCCCAGCTGGCAGGCGCATGGACCAGCCCGCCGTTGCGCGCCTGGTGCATGGCCTCCGTCACCTCGCCGAACACGTCCAGCTGCAGCTGCTCGGAGGCGGCGTTGCCGATGCGCACGGGGGCGGCGCCCTGGTAGCCGGGCAGCCCTTCAACCTCCCACTCGGCCAGCCGGCGCTCGCCGGCGATGCCGTACATGATCTGAATCTGCTGCGGGCTGCCGGCCACGCTGCGGTGCAGCCAGTCGCGCCAGGCGCCGGCCTCGTCGTAGTAGCCGGCCTTCATCAGCGAGAACAGCGTCAGCGTCGCGTCCCGCAGCCAGCAGTAGCGGTAGTCCCAGTTGCGCGACCCGCCGAGCTGCTCCGGCAGGGACGTGGTGGCCGCGGCCGCGATGCCGCCGGTCGGATGGTAGGTCAGCGCCTTGAGCACCAGCAGCGAGGTTTGCACCGCCTTGCCGTAGCGGCCTTTGTAGGTGCCCCGCTGCGACCACTCGGACCAGTAGCGCTCCGTGTCGGCCAGCGCCTGGTCCGCGTCCAGCGCCCCCGGCGCGGGCAGGTGGGACGGGGCGTGGCGCAGCACGAAGGGAACGCGCTGGCCGGCGGCCACGCTGAACTGCGCGCGGGTGCGCAAATCCTTGCCGGTCAGTTCGACGGGCGTGTGCAGCACGGTCAATTCCGGGCCTGCGATGCCCAGCAGGCTGTCATGGTGGGTGCGCGTCACCCAGGGGACCGACATGCCGTAGTCGAAGCGCAAGGCCAGGTCCATCTGCATGTCCACCGTGCCGGAGCGGCCTTCCACGATGCGGACCAGGCTGCTGGTGGCCGCCTCTGGCACCATGAAGTCCAGCAGCGCCACGCTGCCGGCGGGGGTGGCGAACACGGTCTCGAGCACCAGGCCGCCACCGCGGTAGCTGCGGGCGGTGGTGGCGCCGGGATCAGTGGGCGCGATCAGCCAGCGGCCGTTGTCGGGCGAGCCGAGCAGGGCCGCCATGCAGGCGGCGCTGTCGAACCGGGGCAGGCATAGCCAGTCGATGGAACCGTTGCGGCCGACCAGCGCCGCCGTGTTGCAGTCGCCGATCAGGCCGTAATCTTCTATGGGCAGGGCGTAGTCGGTTGGCATGGCGGTTTCCTGGTTGGCAAGTGTCTCAGGCTGCGGCGTGGCGACCGTTTCTGGGCAAGCTAATTCCTTGACTTTCGCAGTCCACGTCCAGATATCGGCTCGGCAACCGAACGCCGTGCCCCGCGCCGTTGCCACGCCTGCTGCCGGCCCGAAACGGGCACTGGCATTCTCTTACCAGAGACCGGAAAACTTGTTGAACGAAAACAACGCCCCTGCGGACCAACCCGCACAGCCCGAGCCGGAAAGCGCAGACATCGTTCCGCAGGACGGCGCGCCTTCGGGCATCGCCAGCCCCGAAGCCGGCCCGCAGGACGGCAGCGCCGTGCTTCTGCATGCCACGCCCAGGCCGATCGTGGAAGCACTGATCGACCCGTCCGACCTGAATGCCCAGGATGCGCCGCCAGCCAGCGAGGCCGCCGCGGCGTCGCGGGACGACGAGGGCCAGCCTGACCCGGCGGACGACGCCGCGCCCGAGCCCGTCCGCACCCTGTTCGCCGATCTCGGCCTGTCCGCCCCGCTGCTGCAGGCCATCGCCGAGATGGGCTACCTGCATCCCACGCCGATCCAGGAGCAGGCGATCCCCGTCGTGCTGATGGGACGCGACGTGCTCGGCGTGGCGCAGACCGGCACCGGCAAGACGGCCTCCTTCACGCTGCCCCTGATGGACATCCTCGCTGGCAGCCGCGCCCGCGCCCGCATGCCGCGCTCCCTCATCCTGGAGCCGACGCGCGAGCTGGCGTTGCAGGTGGCGGAGAACTTCGTCCAGTACGGCAAGCACCTGAAGCTGACCCACGCGCTGCTGATCGGCGGCGAGAGCATGTCCGAGCAGAAGGACGCGCTGATGAAGGGCGTGGACGTGCTGATCGCGACGCCGGGCCGGCTGATCGACCTGTTCGAGCGTGGCGGCCTGCTGATGACCGACGCCCGCATCCTCGTGATCGACGAGGCGGATCGGATGCTGGACATGGGGTTCATCCCCGACGTCGAGCGCATCGTGGCCATGCTGCCCCGCACCCGGCAGACCTTGTTCTTCTCCGCCACCATGGCGCCCGAGATCAAGCGGCTGTCGGACGCCTTCCTGCAAAACCCCAAGCTCATCACCGTCTCCCGGCCCGCCTCGGTCGCCACTACCATCGTGGCCGGGCTGGCGCTGGTCGCCGACACCGACAAGCGGGAGGCGCTGCGGCGGCTGATCCGTTCCGAGCAGGTGCAGAACGCGCTCATCTTCTGCAACCGCAAGACCGAGGTGGACATCCTCTACAAGTCCCTCAAGAAGCACGAGTTCGACGTCGGCGCGCTGCACGGGGACCTCTCGCAGTCGGAGCGCACCGCCACCATGGCGCGCTTCAAGGCCGGGGACCTGCGCCTGCTGGTGTGCAGCGACGTGGCAGCCCGCGGCGTGGACATCAGCGGCCTGTCCCACGTGTTCAACTTCGACGTGCCGCACCACGCCGAGGATTACGTCCATCGCATCGGCCGCACGGGGCGTGCCGGGCTCGTGGGCCATGCCTTCACCCTGGCGGCGCCGGAAGACCGCTTGGCGGTCGAGGCGATCGAGAAGCTGGTGGGCGCTGCGATCCCCCGCCTGGCCGTGGATGGGCTGGACCCGGTGCAGTGGGCCGAGGGGGATGGCCGCAAGCGGCGCGGCCGTGGCCGCCCCGCGGCCAAGCCGGAAGCCAGGGCCCGCCAGCCGGCGCCCGAC
>CAXTTH010000111.1:0-6751 GCA_964247035.1 uncultured Acetobacteraceae bacterium | reverse complement strand
GGACCGCCCGGGCCGAGACTGATGGTCGCGCGCCGGGTGCTATGGGGGGGGGGGGGGGGGGGGGGGGGTGGGGGGGGGCGCCCGCCCGCCGCCGGGTGTTGAAGGCCTTGGGCGCGGCCAGCCTCGCGGCCGTCATGGACCGGGCATTCCCCATCCTGCGCGCGCAGGAGGCGTGGGCGGAGGGAGCCGGCGGCGCGCCGGAGAAGAAGGACCTCAAGCTCGGCTTCATCGCCATCACCTGCGCCACGCCGATCATCCTGGCGGCGCCGATGGGGTTCTACGCCAAGCAGGGCCTGAACGTGGACGTGGTGCGCACCGCCGGGTGGGCCGTGGTGCGGGACAAGGCGCTGAACGGGGAGTATGACGCCGCCCACATGCTCAGCCCGATGCCGCTGGCGCTCACCCTCGGCGTCGGCGCGCAGCCCACGCCGTTCGCGGTGCCGGCGATCGAGAACGTCAACGGCCAGGCGATCACCCTGGCGATGAAGCACAAGGACAACCGCGACCCGGCCCAGTGGAAGGGGATGAAGTTCGGCATCCCGTTCGACTACTCGATGCACAACTACCTGCTGCGCTACTACCTGGCCGAGGCCGGGCTGGACCCGGACCAGGACGTGCAACTGCGCGTCATCCCACCGCCCGAGATGGTGGCCAACCTGCGCGCCGAGAACATCGACGGCTTCCTGGGCCCCGACCCGTTCAACCAGCGCGCCGTGTACGACGGCGTGGGCTTCATCCACCTGCTGACCCGCGAGCTGTGGGACGGCCATCCATGCTGCGCCCTCGGCATCAGCCAGGCCACCGTCAAGCAGATGCCCAACACCTTCCGCGCCCTGCTGCAAGCGGTGGTGGACAGCACCGCCTATGCCAACAAGGCGGAGAACCGCAAGGAGATCGCGGGCGTGGTCTGCGCGCAGAACTACCTGAACCAGCCGCAAACCGTGGTGGAGCAGGCGCTGACCGGCACCTACGCCGACGGCCTGGGCGGAGTGAAGCGCGTGCCGGACCGGGTGAGCTTCGACCCGTTCCCCTACCAGTCCATGGCAGTCTGGATCATGACGCAGATGAAGCGCTGGGGCCAAGTGAAGGGCGACGTTGCCTGGGCCGACGTGGCGCGGCAGGTGTACCTCACGGCGGACGCAGCGCCCCGCATGAAGCAGGCCGGGCTGCTGGCGCCGGACTCCCCCAGCAAGAGCTACGTCATCATGGGCAAGCCCTTCGACCCGGCGAAGCCCGACGAGTACGTGGCCTCCTTTCCGATCAAGCGGGCATGAGGCGTCAGCGCGCCCTATCCTTCGCGCTGACGCTGCTGATCCTGGCCGTGCTGCTCGGCGCATGGCAGTGGGCCGCCACCCCGGCGGCAGGCAGCATCACGGTGGACCCGGAATACGCCGCCCTGGTCGGCGCGGCCGCGAGCCAGGGCCAGAAATCCCCCATGCCGCGCCCCACGGACGTGGCGGAGCGCGCCTGGACGCTGCTGCGCGACCCGTTCTACGTCCACGGCACGAACGACCAGGGCATCGGCATCCAGATGGGCTGGTCGCTGCTGCGCGTCGCCGTCGGCTTCGGCCTCGCGGTGCTGGTGGCGGTGCCGCTCGGCTTCCTGATCGGCATGAGCCCGCTGCTGAACGGCGCGCTGGACCCGATGATCCAGGTGTTGCGCCCGATCAGCCCGCTCGCCTGGATGCCGCTGGCGCTCTACACCATCAAGGACAGCAGCGTCTCGGCCATCTTCGTCATCTTCATCTGCGCCATCTGGCCGATGCTGCTGAACACCGCCTACGGCGTCGGCTCCGTGCGGCGGGAGTGGCTGAACGTGGCCCGCACGCTGGAGGCGGGCGCCTGGCGCACCGCGTTCCACGTGATCCTGCCCGCCGCCGCGCCCACCATCATGACGGGGATGCGCATCTCCATCGGCATCGCCTGGCTGGTCATCATCGCCGCCGAGATGCTCGTGGGCGGCACGGGGATCGGCTACTTCGTCTGGAACCAGTGGAACAACCTGTCCATCGCCGACATCATCGTGGCCATCCTGCTGATCGGCTTGGTCGGCATGGCGCTGGACAAGGGGCTGGGCCGGCTGGCATCTGCGGTGGCATGGCGGGAGTAAGGCCCTGGCTGTCGGTCGAAGGCATCACCCGGCGCTACGGCGGCCGGCCGGTGTTCCAGGACGTGTGGTTCGGCGTCGAGCGCGGCGAGTTCGTCTCGCTGATCGGCCATTCCGGCTGCGGCAAGACCACCATCCTCAACATCCTGGCCGGGCTGGAAGCGCCGGACGGCGGCGTCGTGCTGATGGACGGCCGCCCCGTCACCGGCCCGGCGCTGGACCGCGCCGTCATCTTCCAGTCCCACGCGCTGCTGCCCTGGCTGACCGCGCTCGGCAACGTCGCCTTCGCCGTGCGCTCCCGCAACCGCGGCTGGACCCGCGCCCAGGTGGCGGGCCACGCGGCCCAGGTGCTGGAGCTGGTGGGCCTGACGGAGGCCGCGCAGCGCAAGCCGGCCGAGCTGTCCGGCGGCATGAAGCAGCGCGTCGGCATCGCCCGGGCGCTCGCCATCGCCCCGCAGCTGCTGCTGATGGACGAGCCGTTCTCGGCGCTGGATGCGCTCACCCGCGGCGCCTTGCAGGACGAGGTGCTGCGCCTGGTGGCGGATTCTGGGCAGACCGCGTTCATGATCACCCACGACGTGGACGAGTCGATCCTGCTGGCAGACCGCATCCTGCTGATGACCAACGGCCCGGACGCGCGGGTGGCGGAGGTGGTGGTGAACACCCTGCCCCGCCCGCGCCTGCGCGCCGAGATCCACCACACGCCGGGCTACTACGAGCTGCGCAACCACATCGTGGATTTCCTGGTCACCCGCTCGCGCACCCTGGCCACCACCCGCCCGGATGGCTGGACCGGCCGGGCGGTGCCCGAGGTGCGGCCCGCCGAACTCGTGTCCTGAACCCTGAATGGAGAGTGTCGCCATGAACGAAGCCAAGACCGCGCTGGGCGTCAAGATCATCGCCGCCAAGAAGGCCAAGGGCTGGACCTGGCCGCAGGTGGCCGAGAAGCTGGGCCACTCCCCGGTATGGGTCTGCGCCGCCTGCCTGGGCCAGATGTCCATGACGCCCGAGACGGCGGAGAAGGCGGCCCTGCTGTTCGACCTCTCGCCGGCCGAGGCGGATTTGCTGGCCCAAGCGCCCTACCGCGGCTCCCTGCCCGGCACCCCGCCGACCGACCCGCTGATCTACCGCTTCCACGAGCTGGTCAGCGTCTATGGCACGACGTGGAAGGAGATGATCCACGAGGAGTTCGGCGACGGCATCATGTCCGCCATCGACTTCGACATGACCATGGAGCGCCAGCCAGACCAGAAGGGCGACCGGGTGAAGCTGACGATGAGCGGCAAGTTCCTGCCCTACAAGCGGTATTGACCCGGCGGGCCGTGATGGATGCCGATCCCGGCAACGGCCTCCCGCGCTGCCCTACCCCCACCGTCATGCCCGGACTTGATCCGGGCACCCACGCCGCTGTCACGCACGTGTTGGAGACAGTGAAATGCCGCACTTACATCTCCCGCTTCGGGTATAAACCTCGATCCAGCAAAGCGACGCAATGCTTTTGCATTACGCGCAGAGCGTCTGAGGAGAAACCATGTTCAAGTGCCTCGCGACAACCGCCTTGATGGTTCTTCTCGGTCACGAGACCCGGGCAGCAGTTCCAGTGTGTCCTGGCCAAACGACCCGCGAGGATGAAGCTTGTTTACAGTTAACGCTCGACGGCGCTGAGGCAGAACTTCAGCATTATACCGACGCAGCCACCAAGCGGATTGACGAGATGGGCGCATACCTCAAGCAGATTGGTGATCAGGACAATTCCACTGAGGTTTTAGGTAGATTCCACAAGGGTGAGGCGGCTTGGGCCGCATACAGAAAGGCCGCGTGCGACGCTGTCTATGTCTCATGGTCTGGTGGCACAATACGGGGTGCCATGGCGCTTACTTGCGAGACACGGATTACAGAAGAACGAACGCACGAAGTCTGGCGGAATTGGCTGACATATGGAGATAGCACGCCACCTGTCTTGCCTGAGCCGATTGTTGAGACCGGACGCTGATTGGACGGCTTCATCGGCTACATTACCGCCGGAGCGGCTGCGGGATATCTATATGACTTTGCCGAAGGAACAGTGTTCAGGCCGATGCTAGAAGTTCCGGTGCCTGCTGAATGAGGGCAGGCATCGAGGTAGTCGATGGCGTGGCCTCTAACCGCGGAGTTGAAGCAGCTCGACTGCTGCCGCAGCGCGCAGTCTGCGCCACCATAGATTGGCCGCTTACGCCTGCTGACTGCGATGAAGTAATCCGACCTGATGTCGTCATTGCCCTCAGTCAGGCGCTAGCTGCATGCGGCAGCGTGGCCTTCCGCCACGATGACCCGTTGGAAGGAGCAAAGGCGTATTACCCACCGCCGACGCGGTCCATCAAGAACCGGCTTCTTGACGTCGTCGGTTTAGGCGAGGACTTGTTTGGGCTTGTCGTCGCGACGGACCCGGCCGTCATCGCTCCCCTGTTCGCCTACGGCGGATGGAGCTACTCCATGCAGTCGGCTCTGGTTTTCGATCCGGCTGCCGATCCGTCACTTATTCTCGACGCGCTGCGCCATGGGATAAACTGGCAAGGACGGACACTTCCGGACGGTGCGCGGCTCCTGTTCGGCCCAGGGCACGATGGTGATTTTGCAGTGATTGCCGCATCAGCGCCTGCTTGGCTGGAGCGATTCAAGATCGCTTTGGACTGAGCTTATGCAAATGTATCAAGGGATTGCCATATGCCTGAACGGTGCTACTCGCGAGTACCAAGAGCGGGTGACTGTGAACGCTTTCAGATGATGCGGCATTCGCCAACCCGCCCTTGGTAAGTGATCCTTAGACCATTTGCCCCTATCATCCCCCGCATGAGAATCTCCATCTTCGGTGCAGGCTACGTCGGCGTCGTCGCGAGCGGGTGCCTTGCCGCCGCCGGGCATGAGGTCATCGCGGTCGATGTCTCCCCCGACAAGGTCGCCATGCTCAACCGCGGTCAATCCCCCATCGTGGAAGCCGAGATCGACGGCCTGATCGCCGCGGGCGTCCGCGACGGGCGGCTGCGCGCGACAGAGGACGCGGCGGCGGCGATCGCCGGGTCGGAGGTCACGTTCATCTCCGTCGGCACCCCCAGCGCGCCCAACGGCAGCGTCTCGATGGACGCGGTGGACCAGGTGTCCGCCCTGATCGGCCGCGCCCTGCGGAGCAAGGCCGTGCCCCACACGATCATCATGCGTTCCACCGTGCCGCCGGGCACCGCGGAGGAGCGCGTCATCCCCATCCTGGAGCGCGAGTCCGGCCACCGCCACGGCGAGGGCTTCAGCTATTACAGCAACCCCGAGTTCCTCCGCGAAGGCACCTCGGTGCGGGACTTCCACGCCCCGCCCTTCACCCTGATCGGCGCGCGGCCCGGCGACGACGCCCCCGTGCTGCGCGCGCTGTACGCCAGCATCGACGCCCCGGTGCACGTGGCGCCGTACCGCGTGGCCGAGAGCGTGAAATACCTGTCCAACGCCTACCACGCGGTCAAGCTCGCCTTCGCCAACGAGGCGGGCCAGGTGCTGGCGGCCTACGGCGTGGACGCGCGCGAGGCGTTCCGGCTGTTCCGCGAGGACCGTGCGCTGAACGTGTCGCCGGCCTACCTGCGGCCCGGCTTCGCGTTCGGCGGCTCCTGCCTGCCCAAGGACACCCGCAGCTTCATCTCCCTCGCCCGCGGCAAGGACGTGGCCGCCCCGTTTGGGGGGGGCCAGGGGGCCCGCCCCCCCCCCGGCGGGGGCCGGGGGTTCGGCCCCCGCCGGGCGCCCCCCCCCCCGCCCCCCGCCCCCCCCCCCCCCCCCCGCCCCCCCCCCCCCCCCCGCCGCCGTCGTGGACCGGGTATACGACGCCATCCTGCGCCAGGGCCGCCAGCGGGTCTCGCTGTTCGGCCTCGCCTTCAAGCCGGGCACCGACGACCTGCGCGAATCCCCCTTCGTGGTGCTGGCGGAGAAGCTGATCGGCCGCGGGTTCGACCTGCGCATCTACGACCGCCACGTGCGGGTGGCGCTGCTGATGGGCAGCAACCGCAGCTACATCGACCGCGAAATCCCCCACATCGAGCGGCTGCTGGCGGACGACGTGGCGACCGCGCTGGACGGCAGCCGCCTCGCCGTCATCGGCCATGTGGGCGCCGAGGACCAGCCGGCGCTGCTGGCGGCACTCGACGGCCACACGGTGTTCGACCTCGCCAGCATCCCCGCCCTCGAAGCCAAGCCGGGGATCGCCTACCAAGGCGTCTGTTGGTGACCCGGCCGCGCCTGCTCTTCATCAGCCCGCGTTTCCTGTTCCCGATGGACGAGGGCGGCAAGATCAGGACGGCCAACATCCTGCGCGGCCTCAAGGGCGGCGCGTTCGAGGTGGCGCTCGCATCGCCCGCCCCTGCCGAGGCCGAGCAGTTCAGAACCGAGATCGACGCCGCCTGCGACTCGTTCGTTTCCTGGCCGTCCCGCCCCGTCCCGCGCTGGCGACGCGCGGCGGCCTTGGCGTCCTCCCTGCCGGTGGGCGTCGCCGCGGACCGCTCGGCGGCAGGACGGGCCGCCATCGCGGACACGATCAGGACCTGGCGGCCCGACCTGGTGGTGGCCGATTTCCCGCATGCCGCCGTGCTCGATCCTGGCACAGGCGCCGCCTCGGTCATGTTCACCCACAAC
>CAXTTH010000110.1:0-6772 GCA_964247035.1 uncultured Acetobacteraceae bacterium | reverse complement strand
ACCGTGGCCTTCGAGGTCGCCGACGCCGATGGCTTGATGGCGCGCGCGGTGGAAGCCGGATTCAACTTGCGCCGCCTGGACGCGACGGGCGTGGCCATCGCGCTGGACGAGACGGTGACGGCGGCGGAGCTGGCCGCGCTGGCTGGGCTGCTGGGGGCGGAGCTGGCCGGCGCGCCCCCGTCCATCCCGGCGGAACTGCTGCGCACAGGCGCCCTGCTGCCGCATCCGGTGTTCGGCGCGCATCGCTCCGAGCACGAGATGCTGCGCTACCTCAAGCGCCTGGAAGACCGGGACGTGGCGCTGAATCGCTCCATGATCCCGCTCGGCTCCTGCACCATGAAGCTGAACGCGACGGCCGAAATGATCCCGGTCACGTTGCCAGGTTTCGCCGACATCCACCCTTTCGCGCCGGCGGACCAGACGGAGGGCTACAACACGCTGATCGAACGGCTGGCTGGCTGGCTGGCGGCGGCCACCGGCTTTGCCGCTGTGTCGTTGCAGCCGAACGCTGGGTCCCAGGGAGAATACGCCGGGCTGCTGGCGATCCGTGCCTACCACGCCTCGCGCGGCCAGGGCGGGCGCGACGTGTGCCTGATCCCGTCCTCCGCCCACGGCACCAACCCGGCAAGCGCCGTCATGGCGGGGCTGCGCGTGGTCGTGGTCGGCTGCGACCGGGACGGCAACGTCGACTTGATCGACCTGCGCGCCAAGGCCAGCCTGCACGCGGATCGGCTGGCCGCCCTGATGGTGACGTATCCCTCCACCCACGGCGTGTTCGAAGGCAAGATTCGCGCCATCTGCGCCGCCGTGCACGAGCACGGCGGCCAGGTGTACATGGACGGTGCCAACATGAACGCCCAGCTCGGCCTGACCAGCCCGGCCGCGATCGGCGCCGACGTGTGCCACCTTAACCTGCACAAGACATTCTGCATCCCGCACGGCGGCGGCGGGCCCGGCGTCGGCCCAATTGGAGTCGCGGCCCACCTCGCGCCGTACCTGCCGAACCATCCGGCACGGGCCGATGCTGGGCCGGCCGGCGGCTACGGCCCGGTCAGCGCCGCACCGTTCGGCTCGGCGCTGATCCTGCCAATTTCTTACGCTTACATTCGCATGATGGGGGCTGCCGGGCTGACGCAGGCTTCCGAGGTCGCCATCCTGAATGCGAACTACATGGCGGCCCGGCTGCGGGATGCCTACCCAGTGCTTTACGCGGGGCAGGGCGGACGGGTGGCGCATGAGTGCATCATCGACTGCCGCGGCTTTCAGGCGGAAGCTGGCGTCATGGTCGAGGATATCGCCAAACGTTTGCAAGATTACGGCTTTCATGCCCCCACCATGTCCTGGCCGGTGGCGGGCACGCTGATGATCGAGCCCACGGAAAGCGAGCCGAAAGCCGAGCTGGATTGCTTCTGTGACGCGATGCTGGCAATCCGAGCGGAGATCGCTGCGGTGGGCGAGGGCAGGGCGGACCAGGCGGACAACGTGCTCAAGCACGCGCCGCACACGGCGGCTGAGGCCATGGCAGAGACATGGCAGCACGCCTATTCGCGGGCGGAAGCGGTGTTCCCGCTACCCTGGGTGCGCGCCAATAAATACTGGCCACCAGTCAAGCGGGTGGATAACGTGTATGGCGATCGTAACTTGATATGCACCTGCGCGCCGTTGGAGACCTATGCAATGGCCGCTGAGTGACTGGCAGTTCCTTTGCGGGAAGTCGCTTGGGCCAGGACTCTCTTCCTGTGACCCTGGCCTGCTCGACAGAGTCAAACGTTTTGCCTGACTTGGACGCTTACATCGCGAAACTTGAACGATGGTGCTCTCACCATCACCGAATTGGGGTTACGCTGTCGGCGGCATGCTGATGGTTTGGCTTGCTTGGGGGTCTTTCGGGCTCTTGCCGAGGATGTTTCCCTCCCAGTGAATTTCGGGCGCCTGGGGTCGCCGTTGAGTGTCTCGTCCAAGAATGCGGCAGGTCACCAGCACCAACTTGCTCCCGGCTGCGAAGCAGTCGTCGATCGAAACATGCGGGCACTGGTCGACGACGAACGCCTCCGGATCACCCATGCGCTCGGCTACCGTTTTCGCCTCCATAGCCGCGATCTGCCTGGACGGCCGGACCTCACGTTCCCGGGCCGCCGCAAGGCCATAATGGCGCATGGCTGTTTCTGGCATCGGCATCCGGATCCAGCGTGCCGTGCCGCCGCCCTGCCCAAGACAAGGCAGGAATATCCGATTTGGGTGATTGCCGACCTCGGCAGGGATTGGCAGGCGTCGATGTCGGAGGTGAAGCGTACGCCGGAAACACCCTCTGGCAGCGCTCCCCTGATCACTGGGATGATGCGGAGATCGAAAAGGGTTAGGCATGAGCGTACAAGGCGCATGTCGAAGCGCTTGCTCGATGAACATGGCGGCGAGGATCCCGACGATGCTCCGCAGCCATATTGGACCGGGACGTCCGCCTCCAGCGCGCATGGCGAGGGGACAACGCCGCCGGACGTTTTGATCCCAAGGTGTGGTGGTACGTTTGACCATCATGCAGCAAGGGATGCGCTATGGGCCAGGTTCTCCACGGCAGCGCCACAACGACAGAGGCAGTCCGTCGCGACCCAGCTACGTCAAGAAAGCGTAAGGGCGTTGGCCCAGCGATACGGCGCCAGCCCAACCACCGTCCAGAAGTGGCGCAAGCGCGAAACCACCGCCGATGCGCAAATGGGTCCCAAGGAGGTCCGGTCCACCGTGCTGACGCCGGAGGAGGAGGCGATCATCGTCACCTTTCGGCGGCACACGTTGCTGCCGTTGGACGACTGCCTTTATGGGTTGCAGCCGAACCTTGCGTGGGCTCACGCCCATCGAGTTCACCCATCAAACCTGGACGAAAGAACCTGAACGGTTCGGGATCAACCCGTCACACCTCACCCCGGGACCATGCACCTAGCCTGACGAGGCGCTTACGCAAGCGTGGGGCGCTTGCGCGCATTGTAATGATATGACCAAAACGGCCGATGCTGAAGCTGCGCGTCATCCCTTGCCTGGACGTGAAGGACGGCCGGGTGGTGAAGGGGGTGAACTTTGTCGCCTTGCGTGACGCCGGGGACCCAGTGGAGCAGGCCGCCGTGTATGACGCCGCCGGCGCGGACGAGCTGACCTTCCTCGACATCACCGCCAGCCACGAGAACCGCGACACGATCTATGACGTGGTCAGCCGCACCGCGGCGCGGGTGTTCCTGCCGCTGACGGTGGGCGGCGGGGTGCGCTCCACGGCGGACATGCGGCGGCTGCTGCTGGCCGGGGCGGACAAGTGCAGCATGAACTCGGCGCCGATCGCCCGCCCCGGGCTGATTGCGGAGGCGGCGGAGAAGTTCGGCAGCCAGTGCGTGGTGGTGGCGGTCGATGCCCGTGCGGCCGGGCCGGGCCGGTGGGAGGTGTTCACCCATGGCGGGCGCCGGCCCACAGGACTGGACGCGGTGGAGTGGTGCCGGCAGGCGGCCAGCCTGGGCGCCGGCGAGATCCTGCTGACCAGCATGGACCGGGACGGGACGGGCGCCGGGTTCGACGCCGGGCTGCTGCGCGCCGCCTGCGCCGCCGTGCGCGTGCCGGTGGTGGCGTCCGGCGGAGTGGGTTGCTTGCAGCACTTCGTGGAGGGCGCGGAAGCGGGCGCGACCGGGCTGCTGGCGGCGTCCGTGTTTCATTTCGGCGCCTTCAGCATCCCGCAGGTGAAGGATGCGCTGGCCGCCGCAGGGCTGCCGGTGCGCCGCGCCCGCGCGCTGGCCTGAGAATGGCGAAGAAGGCGGCGAAAACCCGGCCGGCCCGCAAGGCGACGACGTTGCCCGTTTCGCAGGCCGAGTCCGGCGCTGCCGTGCTGGACCGGCTGTGGTCCGTCATCCTGCAACGCCGCGCCGCCGACCCGGCGCTCAGCCACTCCGCCCGCCTGCTGTCCCGCGGCACCGCTAAGGTGGCGCAGAAGTTCGGCGAGGAGGCAGTCGAGTGCCTGATCGAGGCGGTGGCCGGCAACCCGCAAGCGCTGGTGGCCGAGAGTGCCGACGTGCTGTATCACCTGCTGGTGCTGTGGGTGGCGGCGGGGGTTGCGCCCGCCGCGGTCTGGGCCGAGCTGGAACGGCGCGAAGGCGTCTCCGGCGTGGTCGAGAAGGCCGCCCGTCCGCCGCCCGCCAGCGTCGAGACGCGCAAGATACCCTGACGGAGTGCGGTGCGATGCCAGTGAACGGCCTGGGCGCCTATGACGACGCCAACATCTTCGCCCGGCTGCTGCGGGGGGAAATCCCGTCGCGCCGCGTGTACGAGGACGAGTGGGCGGTGGCGTTCCACGACATCGCGCCGCAGGCGGCCGTGCACGTGCTGGTGGTGCCGCGCGGGCGCTACGTGTCGCTGGCCGACTTCACCCGCGATGCGCCGGACGCAGAGGTGGCCGGCTTCTTCCGCGCCGTCGGCATCGTGGCGCGGCAGTTGGGGCTGGAGGAGGCAGGCTATCGCGCCCTGGCCAACATGGGCTTCGATGGCGGGCAGGAGGTGCCGCACCTCCACGTCCACTTGTTCGGCGGGCAAGCCCTGTCCGGCCGCATGGTAACGGCGCGCGACAGCTAGGGCATTTTCCGTGCGGGTAGGCGCACGCAAAATGCCCTAGCCTTTGCTTCTGCGAGCATCTTTATCCGACGGGTGATCCCATTTGGTCGGATGATGCTCTAGCCGGGGGCGGGCACGCGCCCTTCCGGTAGGATTGCAACAATCATCGACCGGCGACGCAGGCGGTGCCCGGCGCGAATGGTCCATCGCTCCAGCCCGACATGCAGCAGGGTGGCAAGCAGCAGCAGCAAGGCCAGGGTGCAGGCCAAGGCTAGGCCATAGCTCAGGCCGAACCCAGCGGTAAGCAGCCTTAGCAGCGTGAAGCCGACCAGGACATGGATGAGATAGAACGGGTAGCTGACCCGCGCCATTGCGTCGAACGGCCAGAATGGGCGGACCCGGCGGCGCATCCCATACAGCCCTGCGAACAGGACCAGCGCGTACAAGTAGTTCACGGTGTTGTACTGGAAGCCGTAACGCCCCGCTGCGCCACCCTCGTGCCATGACAGCAGGAACAGGCCCGTGAGCCCGCTGACGCCAGCCGCCAGCCCGCCCGGCCGGAGCTGCCCGCGCAGGTGGAAGCTGAACAGCACGCCGCACAGCATGTAGATGAGGTAAGACGACTCGATGCCGAATGAGACCAGCGCCGGGCCGCCGGGCGGCAGGGCCCAAGCTGCGGCCATGCTTGCGGCGGCCAGGGCCACAGCCACAGCGGCCAGCACGCGCACGCTGCCATGCAGCACCGGAGCGGCGAGCAGGGCCATCAACAGGTAGAACTTCACCTCGATGCACAAAGTCCAGTTCACCATGTCGAAGGCGGGCAACCCGGCGTAGTTCGCCACCAGCAAGGCGTTGCCCCATAGCGTTGCCGGGTCGATCCAGACCGGACGGCCCCACCACGCGCGGCTGGCCATGAGCGCGGCCACCTCCAGCGCCATGGCGGCCAGGTAAACCGGGTAGATGCGCAGCGCCCTGGCCAGCAGGAACCGCCCGCGCGCCTGCCCATCCAGCGAGAGCGGGATGACCAGGCCGCTGATGAGGAAGAACAATCCCACCCCGAACGGGCCGCCGTTGAACCAAGGCATGAGGACCCAGGGGGCAAAACGGCCGATGTCGCCCGGCCCCGCCGGTGCGCCGGTGAGGCCGCTCACGAGGTCCGGCGCCGCCCAGAACACGCCCACCAGATGGGAATAGGCGACGCACAGCGCCGCCAGCCCGCGCAGCTGGTCGGCGAAGGTGATCCGGCCGCTCACGCCGGCAGGCAGCATTTCTTGAACTTCTTGCCGCTGCCGCACGGGCACGGATCGTTGCGGCCGACGCCGCGCAGCGGGTTGCGGACCGGCTCCGGCAGCTCGGGCGCGGCATCCTGCGCCTCCGGCACGTCCAGCCAGTCGATGGCGCTGCCGATCGGTCCCAGGCCATCCCAGAGATGCTCGGGCATCGCCCCGGGCTGCTCGCGGGCCTCGCGCAGGTCGGCCCAGAAATCGGCCAGGGTCATCAACTGGGGATCGACCAGGCCTTGCGAGAACACCGCCTCCGCCTCGCCCGCCAGCCCGGCGAAGCCGAGCGCCGCCACCGTGCGCGCCCAGCCGAACCAGACGAACTGCTCCTCGCGCGGCAGCAACCGCTTGGGCAGATGGGCGAGGATGTCGTAGGCCGCAGCCTCCGGCAGCTTGCCGGTGCGGGCGAGATAGCCAAGCACGAGCAATGCGTCGCCGCGGATGCCCGGATCGGCGCCTGCATCCTCGGCCAAGCGGAGCAGCGGCGCCGGGTTGCCGTCGAAGGTGCTGATGAGCAGGGCGGCGCCGGAGGTGGTGATCTGGTCGCCGAGCACCAGGTCGGACCGCTCGGTGTCCTGCATGAGGGCGCACAGGTCGGGAAAGCTGGCGGTTTCGGCCTGCTCGGCGAGCAGGTGGACGATGACGAACAGCGCCTGCTCGGTTCGCTCGGAATGGTCGTGACCGCCGACGTAGGCGTGCAGCAGGGCGCGGCAGCGCGGCCCGGTCCATTCCCATTCGCCCAGCATCCATTGCATCTCGTGCGCCGGAAAGCTGTCGGCCGAGGCGAAGGCGGCGATCGCGTCATCGAACGTCATGACGCGCCTCCGAGCAGCCGGCCCCAGAAGCCGGCGGCGGCGCGCTTGCCATGGGTCACGTGCGGGGTGCGGGCAGGCGGGCGCAGGGCGCTGCTGAGC
>CAXTTH010000109.1:0-6778 GCA_964247035.1 uncultured Acetobacteraceae bacterium | reverse complement strand
GGGCTGGTGGCGTTCAGCGCGCCGGGGGGCGCGGCGGTGGCGCGCGACGTGATGCTGGTGGCGCGGCGGAGCCACCCGAAGCGGGGGCTGATCGGGCGGCTGGCGGGGGTGTTCCGCGGGCTGGAACTGCCTTTGGCGGCTTGCTGACCAGCCGGAAGGCGCGGCTGCTTGGCTGCGGTATTTGCTTGGGGCACAAGAAAATGCTCGATTGCTGGTTTCGCTTCGGCTAACTCGTGTCCAGAGACGTTTATCGCGCGAAGACGCGTCGGCATGTTCAGGAGGCAACGATGCACAGCACTCTCACAGGCGCCATGCTGGCGACGTCCATCGCGCTGGCGGCCGGGCAGGCAGGAGCCAATCCGGTCTACGTGGCCTTGGGCGACTCGATCACGTTCGGGGAGACCGACCTGAACTATGTCCAGTCCTATGGCGACCGCGGCTACGTCGGTGATTTCGCCAACACCCTGGCCAGCCGCAACGGCGGTGTCCGGCCCGGCGTGATAAACCTGGGCATCGACGGCGAAACGGCCACGAGCTTCTTCAGCAACGCCGGACGCACCCCTCCGGTGGCCGGGCGCGGCGACGCCCCGCTGCAGCTTGAGAACCTGAATTACGGCAACAGCACCGCGCTGTCCCAGAGCGCCGTGTTCGCGAACACCGTCGCCGCGCAGGCCGCCTTGGGCAACGCGATCACCACCATCAGCATGACGCTCGGCTTCAACGAGGTGGCTGCCCTCTCGCCCGCCGCCAACACGCCGGCTGCCGAGGCGGCGGCCATCGCCCAGCTTCCGGCGACCCTGGCTGCCTACAAGCGGAACGAAACGGCCGTGCTGTCCGACATCCGCAGCCTGGCGCCGACCGCGAACCTCTACCTGCTCGGCTACTTCAACCCGTTCCCTGCCGATCCGGCCAGCCCGGCGGCGCCGATCTTCGCCGCCGGCGGGATGGCGTTGAACGCCATCATCCAAGGCCTGGCGACGCAGTTCAACGCCACGTACGTCGATACCGGGCCTTCCTTCGTCGGAAACGAGGCGCAATACACCTACCAGGCCCAACTGCCGGCCGGGTCCAGCGTCGGAGGGGAGTTCGGCGGGGTGCTGCCGATCGGCAACGTCCACCCCAACACGTTGGGCTACAGCGTGATCGCGGGCGACATCGCGGCGACCTCCGTGCCGGAGCCGGCCGGGTGGGGCGTGCTGGCCATCGCCCTTGGCGGGCTGGGCTGCGTCGCCCGCGGCAGGGCGCGCGCAACCTGAGACGCGGACGCGGGGCCTGGAGATCCCACCCCCGTCCGGGCGCGTCCGCTCCCGAAGCCGGTGCCGGCCGGATCAGTAGATCACCATGCCCCCGTGCACCGGCAGCAGCGTGCCCGTGGTGAAGCTGGCGTCGTCCGAGGCCAGGTAAACGTAGGCTGCGGCCAGCTCGGCCGGCTGCGCCGGGCGGCCCATGGGGGACTGGCTGCCGAAGGTCTTGACCTGCTCCGGCGCCATGCCGACGGGGATGAACGGGGTCCACACCGGCCCGGGCAGCACCGCGTTCACCCGGATGCCCTGCTCCACCAGCATCTGCGCCAGCCCGATGGTGAAGTTGGCGATCGCCGCCTTGGTCGCGGAGTAGGCCAGCAGCGACGGCATCGGGTGCTTGGAGTTCACCGACGACGTGTTGATGATGTTGGCGCCCGGCTTCAGGTGGGGCAGCGCCGCCTTGCAGAGGTAGAACTGCGAGTGGACGTTGGTGCGGAACGTGAGGTCCCACTCCTCGTCGGTGATCTCGTCGAGCTTGGTGCGGGTCATCTGGAACGCGCCGTTGTTGACGAGGATGTCCAGCCGGCCGAACCGGTCGATGGCGGCCTGCACCAGGGCGCGGCAATGCGCCGGGTCGGAGATGTCGCCGGGCAGCTTGACCGCCTGCTGGCCGGCGTCCCGCACCCCGCGCGCCGCGGCGTCGGCGTCCTCCTCCTCCTCGGCGAGGTAGGACAGCAGCACGTTGGCCCCCTCCCGCGCGAAGGCGAGGGCTACGGCGCGGCCGATGCCGGAATCCGCCCCCGTGACCAAGGCCACCTGGCCGGCCAGCTTGCCGGAGCCGGCGTAGCTGTCCTCGCCGTAGTCCGGCTCGGGCCTCATGCGCGCCGAGGAGCCCGGCGCGTCCTGCGGCGTGGCCTCGAACGGCGGGCGGGGATACAGCGTGCGCGGGTCAAGGGCCATGGGTCGCTCCTGTCGATGCGGCGTCATCGCGCGGGGCGGCCGCGGGTTGCGCGCTCATCCGGGAATGCTGTCGTCCCCGGCGCCCAGCGCGCGCTGCATGTAGACCGTGTCCAGCCAGCGGCCGAACTTGAGCCCGGTGGCGCGCAGGGTGCCCACCAGCTGGAAGCCGAGGGAGGCGTGCATGCCGACGGAGCCCACGTTCTCGCTGTCGCCGATCACCGCGACCATCTGGCGGAACCCGGCCTGCTCGGCGTCGCTCAGCAGGCGGGAGACCAGCGCCTTGCCCACGCCCTGGCCGCGCACGTCCTCGCGCACGTAGATGCTGTCCTCGGCGCAGAAGCGGTAGGCCGAGCGGTCGCGGATCTGGTTGTAGTAGGCGTATCCCAGCACGCCGGTGTCGTCCGTGGCGACCAGCCAGGCCCAGCCGCGCCCGGCCCCGGCGGCATGGCGCGCCTGCATCTCCTCCAGGGAGGGCGGCGTCTCCTCGAACGTTCCCGTGCCGTGCAGCACGTGGTGGGCGTAGATGGCCTGGATATCGGCCAGGTCGGCCCTCTCCACAGGTCGGATCTCCATGCGGGCGGCGTCCTTCGTTGCGCGCGGCAGATGCGGGCAGCAGACTGCCGCGTAGGCCGCCGGCTGCCAAGCCCGCCCGCCGGGGCATGCGGCCGAGCGCGCGGCGTCATCCCGGCGTCATTAACGCGATGCTTCCTTATCAGGTGCATAGCGGGTAGACACCGCCCATCTCAGCCGGAATGCTACGGCCGTCCCACGCACGAGGAATGAGACACTTGGACCTTCCCGAGCCGCACCCCGCCGCCCAGGCTGCCGACCCGGCCATCAACCCCAGCACCATCGGCGGCGCCGACCCGGTGGACGGGGCCGAGATGCGGCTGCTCGCCGTGGCCGCGGTGGCGCGGCATCACGGGCTGGAGCTGGACCGCGGGGACTTCCACATGGACGCCGGGGACACGGTGCCCTCGCCGCTGTCCCTGGTGAAGTGGCTGCGGGACCAGGGCCTCATTGCCAAGGCCAGCCGGCTCGCCTGGCCGCAACTGCTCCGCATCACCGAGCAGGCGGGGGTGGGCCAGATATCCCCTGTCGTGCTGCTGTTCACCGACGGCTCGGCCGGCGTGCTGGTCGGCTCGGATGCGGGCCGGGACATCGTCTGGGTGCGGGACCCGCGCTCGGCCGGGCACGACGCGATCGCGGTGGACCGGCTGCGGCTGTCCCAGCTGTGGTCCGGCGAGGTGATCCTGGTGCGCCGCGTGCGCGGGCAGGCGGACGCCGACCAGCAGTTCTCGCTGGGCTGGGTGATCCGGATGCTGCTCGGCCAGCGCAAGCTGATGAACGACGTGGGCATCGCCTCGCTCACCCTGTCCATGCTGACCATCATCCCGCCGCTGCTGGTGATGTCGGTGATCGACCGGGTGCTGGGCCACCACAGCATGTCCACCCTGGTGCTGCTCAGCAGCATCCTGGCGATCGCCGCGATCTACGAGACGCTGCTCGGCTATGCGCGGCGCGAGCTGATCCAGGTGGTGTCCACGCGAGTGGACACGCGGCTCAACCTGCACATCTTCTCCCGCCTGGTGTCGCTGCCGCTGGAGTTCTTCGAGCGCAACCAGGCCGGCCAGACGGTGTATCGCCTGATGCAGGTGTACAAGGTGCGCGAGTTCGTCACCGGCAAGCTGATGGGCACCTTCCTGGACACCATGACGCTGGTGTTCCTGCTGCCGTTCCTGTTCTGGATGAACCCCACGCTGTCCTGGATGGTGGTGGTCGCCGCCGGGTGCATCGCAGTGGTCATCGCCCTGTTCCTCAAGCCGATCGGCAAGCTGATGAACCGGGTCAACGTGGCGGAGGCGGCCAAGAGCAGCGTGCTGGTGGAGAGCGTGCAGGGGATGCGCACGCTGAAGTCCCTGGCGCTGGAGCCGCAGCGCAAGGCGGAGTGGGACAGCCGGGTGGCGACCGCGGGCGAGCTGCGGCTGGAGGTCGGCCGGCTGGCGAACTGGCCGCAGACGCTGATCACCCCGATCGACGCCTTCATCAGCCGCGGCGTCATCATGCTCGGCGCCTACCTGGTGTTGACCGACCAGAGCAGCGTGGGCGTGGGCTCGCTGGTGGCGTTCATGATGCTGGGCACCCGCGTCACGCAGCCGCTGGTCGGCCTGGCCCGGCTGCTGGAGGACTTCACCGACGTGCGCGCCGCCGTGGGCGAGGTGGGCTTCGTGCTGAACAACAAGCCGGAGCAGCAGCAGGGCGCCGGCCTGCGCCCGCAGTTCGAGGGCGCGATCTCGTTCGAGGGCCTGACCTTCACCTACCCGAGCGGCAAGGTCCCGGCGCTGGACCGGGTGAGCTTCGCCATCCCGGCCGGCACCATGCTGGGCGTGGTGGGCCGCTCGGGCTCCGGCAAGTCGACGCTGACCCGGCTGCTGCAAGGCGTGAACCCCGAGTACGCCGGGTTCCTCAAGATCGACGGCGCCGAGCTGCGGGACATCAACCTCGCCCATTTGCGCCGCTCGTTCGGCGTGGTGCTGCAGGACAACTTCCTGTTCCGCGGCTCCGTGCGGGACAACATCAGCGCCGGGCGCGCCGGCCTCACCATCGAGGACGTGGTGCGCGCGGCGCGGCTGGCGGGGGCGGAGGAGTTCATCGAGAGGCTGCCGCAGGGCTACGACACCTGGGTGGAGGAGGGCTCGCCCAACCTGTCCGGCGGGCAGAAGCAGCGGCTGGCCATCGCACGCGCGCTCATCACCGACCCGCGCATCCTGATCCTGGACGAGGCCACCAGCGCGCTCGACCCGGAGAGCGAGGCGCTGGTGAATGCCAACCTCACGCGCATCGGCCGCAACCGGACCATGCTGATCGTGTCGCACCGGCTGGCCTCGCTGGTCGAGTGCGACAAGATCCTGGTGATGGACAAGGGCCGCGTGGTGGACGTGGCGCCGCACGACGTGCTGCTGGAGCGCTGCTCGATCTACCGCGCGCTGTGGCTGCAGCAGAACCGCCACATGGACCCGGTGGGCGCGCGGGCGGCGCTGCTCGCCCCCGTGTCCGCCCAGGGCGACTGAGGAGACCCGACCATGAGCGTCACCACCACCGGCAACCGGCTCACCCGCCGCCAGAACTCGCAGATGCCGGCGCTGCTGGAGTTCTACTCGCCGTCCGCCGCGCTGATGGAGACGCGCACCCAGGGCGCGGCCCGCGGCGTGGTGTACACCGTGGCCACGCTGTTCGTCGCGTGCGCGCTGGCGGCCGGGCTGATCCCGATCGACAAGGTGGTGACCGCGCCCGGCAAGGTGGTCGCCGCGCAGAGCACCATCGTGGTGCAGCCGCTCGAGACCGCGATCGTGCGCGAGATCGACGTGCAGGCGGGCGACGTGGTGCGCAAGGGCCAGCTGCTGGCCAAGCTCGACCCCACGTTCACCAGCTCGGACAAGAACGCGCTGTCGCTCTCGGTGGCCAGCTTGCAGGCGGAGGTGGACCGGCTGGCGGCCGAGGCGGCCGGGACTGAGTACCAGCCCGGCCTGCTCGACCCGTCCAGCCTGGTGCAGCAGGCGATCTTCGCCCAGCGCAAGGCGGAGCGGATGTTCCGGCTGGAGAACTTCCAGCAGAAGATCGCCGGCCTGAAGGCGACGCTGTCCAAGGACATCGGCGACATCCAGTCCTACACGGACCGCTTGCAGGTCGCCTCCACCGTGGAGGGCAAGCGCCGCGAGCTGGAGCAGCTCGGCTGGGGCAGCCAACTGACCCGGCTGCAATCGACCGACCAGCGCCTGGAGATGCAGCGCGGGTTGCAGAACTCCCAGCAGGAAGCCAAGACGGCCGCCGGGGACTTGCAGGCGATGCAGGCCGACGCCGCGGCCTACGACCAGGACTGGCACGCCAAGGTGTCGCAGTCCCAGACGGAGGAGCGGCGCAAGCTGGACGAGGCGCAGGGCAACCTGACCAAGGCGGCCAAGCGCTCCAGCCTGGTCGAGCTGCGGGCCGACCAGGACGCGATCGTGCTCAGCCGCGCGCCGGTCTCCGTGGGCTCCGTGCTGCAGTCGGGCGACCAGTTCCTCAAGCTGGTGCCGAAGGACGCGCCGACGGAGATCGACGCCATGGTGTCGGCGAGCGACGCCGGGTTCATGCACGTGGGCAACCGGGTGACGATCAAGTTCGACACCTTCCCGTTCACCCAGTACGGGTCCGCCGAGGGCACGGTGCGGGTGGTCAGCCCGGACAGCTTCACCGGCCAGCAGCAGCAGGACCAGGTGGTGCGCGGCACCGACCGGCCGGAGCCGATGCCCAACGGGCAGAGCTACTACCGGATCAAGATATCGCTGGACCAGGTGAACCTGCACGATACCCCGCTGGGTTTCCGCATCATCCCGGGGATGCCCGTCACGTCGGACGTGATGGTCGGCAAGCGCACGGTGCTGAGCTACATCTTCGCCCGCGTCCTGCCGGTCACGCAGGAGGGGATGCGCGAGCCGTGAGGCTGACTGCCTGGCTGCGCCGGGCCTATCCGCCGCGCGCGCCGTTGCAGCGGGTGGAGCGCGCGCTGGGCCGCCACGGCCTTGCGCGCGCGG
>CAXTTH010000108.1:0-6864 GCA_964247035.1 uncultured Acetobacteraceae bacterium | reverse complement strand
CGTTGATGGCGAACAGCCACGGCCAGGACGCGACGGACAGGATGCCGGCCGCCACGGTGGGGCCGATGGCGGTCGCGGTCGCCACCACCATCGCGTTCATGCCCACACCGCGGCCGAGCTGGCGCGCCGGGTAGATGAAGCGGATCAGCGCCGTGTTGACGCTCATCACCCCGGCCGAGCCGAAGCCTTGCAGCACCCGCGCCGCGGTGAGCGTCGGCAGCGACCAGCTCAGCGCGCAGAGCAGCGAGGCGGCGACGAACAGCGCCAGCCCCCAGCCGTATACCCGGCGATACCCCACGATCTCGCCGAGCGAGGCCAGCGGCAGCAGGCTGGCGACCAAGGCGAGCTGGTAGGCGTTCACCACCCAGATGGAGGCCGCCGGCGTCGCGTGGACATCGGCCGCGATGGTGGGCAGCACGGCGTTGGCAATGGAGGTGTCGAGCGAGGCCAGCCCCATGGCGACGACGATGGTGGCGACCGCAGACCGGCGGCGGGCAGGGGCAAGGCCGTCGAACGGGATCGCGTCGGGCATCGCGGGCAATGTCCCGCGCCCGCCGCGCGGCGTCCAGGGGCGTTGACCGCGCCAAGCCCGGCCATGACATTGGCAGCACCCTGCGAGGCGGCCATGGCCGAACCGACCCCGACGCTGACCACCGCCCGGCTGCTCCTGCGCCCCCTCGGCCTGCCCGACGCGCCCGCCATCCAGGCGCTATTCCCGCGCTGGGAGATCGTGCGGCACCTGGCAAGCCAGGTCCCCTGGCCCTACCCGGCGGACGGCGCGCTGGCCTACCTGCGCGACATCGTGCTGCCGGCGATGGCGGACGGCGCCGCCTGGCACTGGTCCCTCCGCCCCCTGGGCGCCCCGGACCGGCTGATCGGCTGCATCAGCCTGCTGGACCAGCCCGGCGACAACCGCGGCTTCTGGCTCGACCCGGCGTGGCAGCGCCAAGGCCTGATGACGGAGGCCGCCGACCGCGTGACGGAGTTCTGGTTCGAGACGCTGGGCCGCCCCATCCTGCAAACCCCGAAAGCCGCCGCGAACGAGCCCTCCCGCCGCATCTCCGAGCGGGCAGGGATGCGGCTCGTCGGGCAGGCCGAGCGCGACTACGTGGCGGGCCGGCTGCCGGGGGAGCTATGGGAGATCACCCGCGAGGAATGGCAGAGCCAGCGCCGCGGGCTTGCGCCTGGGATGTCCTGACGGGATTGGCGACGGATGCGTCAAGCGAGGCCGAGCCGTGGGCAGTGTCTCATGAAGTCCGGGCCTGATCAGCCACTGTTGGCGGACGGTCCAAAATCCGGGCGCCGAGACTGCGGCCGGTATTGGTGGAAAGCCTGTCCGATTTCGGGCGGCTGCGGTGGGATAACGGACATTCCACTTGTGGGCAGACTGCGCCGAAAGCGGACAGGCGGCTATGGAGGGGGAGATGACAAGACGCGGACATTCTCTGCCAGTTGCCCGCCGGCAGCTATCGATATACAGCGGACTTACGGGCGAGGAAGCGGGTGTGCTCTGAGCTAGGCCAGCGCGGCCTCGGTGCTCCGTCCGGAATATTGAACCGGGTAGAAGACCGCTTCTATCCGGTTGGCCCGTGCACCAACCGGCGGGGCGAATGCCTGCCGTCCGCATCGACTGCGACTGGCGGACATGGCACGTAGGATTCCTAACGGCGAGCTCGTTATATGCGAGTCGTCCGGCCCAGGAGGACGTGCATGCGGAAGTCGGCCGACCATGGATCTAGAACCCTACGCCGGGCGACTGACAAGTTCGAGGTCGAGGCGTGAGCGACCAGCTCAGCCTACTCGATCCGCCCGCCCAGGAACTCGGCTCCATCATGGCCGCCATCCGGGCGGAGATGAAGGACGAATACTTCGCCGACCACTCCCATCCCTGGATCGTCGGCTTCTCTGGCGGCAAGGATAGCACTCTCGTCGCGCACCTGGTATTCGGGCTACTTCTCGACATACCCCCCAGTCGACGGCGACGGCCCGTCCACATCATATCGAACGACACTCTGGTCGAGTCGCCACTGGTTATCGGCCACATCCTCAAGGTGCAGGCGCAGATGCGGGAGGCGGCCGAGGCGTTCAGCCTTCCCGTCACCGTGGTCACCACCCAGCCGACGGCGAACGACACCTTCTGGGTCAACCTGATCGGCCGCGGCTATCCCTCCCCGAACCGCAGCTTCCGCTGGTGCACCGACCGGATGAAGATCCGCCCCACCAGCCGTTACATCCACGAGCAGGTGGACACGACGGGCCGGGTCATTCTCCTGCTCGGCGTGCGGCGGGACGAGTCGTCCAAGCGGGCCGTATCGGTCGCCAAGTACGACAACGGCGAGCGCCTGAACCGTCACAACGACATGGTAGGCTGCCTGGTGTTCCGGCCCATCGTGGAGCTGACTACCGAGGACGTCTGGGAATTCCTAGCCACCGAGGCGCCGCCCTGGGGCTCCTCCCACGCCGAGCTCATCACGCTCTACCGGAACTCCCTGGGCGGCGAGTGCCCAGTGGTGGTGCAGAAGTCGGACGCCCCGTCGTGCGGCACCTCCTCGTCGCGGTTCGGCTGCTGGACCTGCACGGTGGTCCAGAAGGACCGCAGCCTGGAAGGATTTGTCGAGGCCGGATTCGCCGAGTTCGAGCCGCTGCTGGAGTTCCGCGACTGGCTGTCCTCCATCAGGAACGACCCGACGCGGCGATCCGCGCGACGTCGCAACGGCAAGTTCACCGTGAACGATGCAGGAACCTTCGTGCCCGGGCCTTTCACGTCGGACACCCGGCACGAGATCCTTTCTCGTCTGCTCTCCTTACAGCAGCAGGTAGGCCGGGAGCTTGTCAGCACGGACGAGATAGCCAGGATCAGGAAGATATGGCGTGATGACGCCATGGCGGGCTCCGAACGATTCGTGTCCCCGATAACAGACGACGCTGGGATGATCGTTTAGGATGCCGAAGGATGCCGTCGTTCTGTTCTCCACCAAGGAGGGGGAAGCCCTAGTGCGGAAGCACTGCCGCGCGGCGGGCATCCGCATCGCCGACCTGCGGGAGCTGGTGGAGATCGAGGCCGACCAGGTAGGCCGCAAGCGCAAGGCGGGCCTGTGGGAGCGGTTCGAGGACGTGATCGATCGCATGGGTGAGGAGGACTGATGCATCTCCGCTCCATCGCCCTGCGGGACTGGAGGGCCTACGGCGGCTCGGCACGATTCGACTTCCCGGCCCCGACCAGTACGAAGAACGTCGTCCTGATTGGCGCTCGCAACGGTTACGGCAAGACATCCCTGTTCCACGCCATCGTCCTGGGTCTGTTCGGGCAAGACGGGATGCCCCTGATCGCGACGGCCGCGTTCGGCGGCACGTCCACCGACCGCCTCCAGGTCAGCTACAACAATTTTATGCAGGGCGTGCTGAACAAGCGGGCGCTGGCGGACGGCCGGACATCGTGCTCGGTCGAGCTCGTGTTCGACGACGACGACGGACAGCCACTCGTGCTTCAGCGGACCTGGTGGTACAGCACCAGCGGCCAGTTCAAGCCGTTCGACGAGGAGCCACGCGCCTTCTCCGGCACCACCCGCAAGGCGATCGGCCCGGCCAAGCTCAACGGTGGCGAGCGGCTCGACTGGTTTAAGGACTACGTCGCCCGCACATTCCTGCCCTACTACCTGGGATGGTTCTTCCTGTTCGACGGCGAGATGGTCGGCACGTTCGCCGAGCGCGAGATGTCCAACCAGGTGAAGGTCGGCGTCGAGGG
Organism: uncultured Acetobacteraceae bacterium; assembly: GCA_964247035.1. GTDB lineage: Bacteria > Pseudomonadota > Alphaproteobacteria > Acetobacterales > Acetobacteraceae > LMUY01. The sequence goes on along the minus strand of CAXTTH010000108.1, from coordinate 3,119 downwards.
GCTGCTCGGCCTCCCCGTCCTGCGCGACCTTGCCAGCGACCTGCGCGACTATGCCAAGTCGAAGGCGAAGCCGTCCGGTGCGAACGGCGAGACTATCGCAGCGCTGGAACGCGAAATCGAGGATCTAGATAGGGACGTCGGAGACTCCAACGAGCGGTCGGTCGCCGTCGAGGCCGACATCGCGTCGATGGAGGCCGAGCAGGACAGGCTTTCCCGTGAGCTGATGAGCTACGGCGCCGGGACGCAGGCCAACCTCCAGGAACTGATCCAGCGTCTCCAGCAACACCGCAACGCCCTGGACCTCACCCGGGCCCGTTTGCAGGAACTGCTGGTGGGCGACCTCGCCCTGGCGCTGTCCGGGCGGATCCTGCGGCACGTGCTCGCCGACCGCCTGCGCCAGGAGGATCGCCGTGAGCAGTGGATGGCCGGGAGGGCGCAGGGCGACAGCCGCCTCGAGAGCTTTGTCTCCGCGCTGGGCGGCACAGTGGAGGAGATTTCGCCCCCTCTCGCTGGAGAGCAGAAGGAGGCTGTCATCGACCGTGTGCGCCAGGTGTGGGACCGCCTGTGGAACCCACCGGACGACGACACGGCCGCCGAGTTCCGGCATCCGCAACTGACTGGGCTGGAGCGCCTCAAGGCCAAGGAGCGCCTTATGTCCCTGGATGGCGGCGCCGGCAACCGGGTCGCGTCGGTGCTAGAGGAGTCGGCGGTGCACGAGACGCAGATCGACCGCCTCCAGGAGGAGCTCAACCGCACCCAGGACATCGGCCCCGATCTGGACACGAAGCGCCAGCGGCTCGGCGAGATGTCCGCCACCCTGGGCGCCCGGCAGCGCGAGCTCGGCGGCATCCGCAGCCACGTCTCGCAGGCCCAGGTCCAGCTCGACAACAAGCGCAAGGAGCTCGGCCGTCTCCGGTCCCTGATGGGCACGGCCGCCCCTGGCCTGCGGCGGGCCGCGAAGGCCGAACAGGTAGCTGCCTTGCTGGAGACGATCGCCGGGGAGGCGGTGCCCACGCAGATAGGTGCTGTCGCCACCGCCATGACGACCGCTTACCGATCCATTGCGCACAAGGGCCAGCGCATCGAGCGGATCGACATCGACAGGGAATGCAACGTCCGGATGCTGTCCAAGTCCGGACGAGATGTCCGGGAGGTCCTGCCGTCGGCCGGCGAGAAGCAGATTTTCACCCAGGCATTAATCACCGCGGTGGTGGAGGTCTCGCAACGGGTGTTCCCGATGATAGTCGACACACCCATGGGGCGCCTCGACGAGGAGCACCGGAAGAACGTGCTCAAGCACCTGGCCAAGAACAACGGCCAGGTCATCCTGCTGTCCACCGACAGCGAGGTCGTCGGAGAATACCTGAGCGTGATCCAGTCCCGGGTGCTGAAGACCTACCTCATCCAGCACGAGGATGATGTAGAGTTCGGCCAGAGCTGGCCCGTCGAGGGATATTTCGGAGGCTCGGCACCGTGAGCGTTACCCTAATCGACGTGGTGGGCGCGAACTTCCGCACGGACGATGCGAAGGACTCCCTAAACAGCAAGTTCATGGGGCACCTCAACATGAAGGGGCGTTTCGGCCCGGCGAGGCTCGCCATCGCGTCCAGCCTGGCTGTGGCGGAGCCGCCCAAGAAGGTCGAGGGCGAGCTTGGGAAGAGCATCAAGGGCGACACCCTGTTCGGCGAGGGCGCAGACCTGGCGGCGTGGGTGTCCCTGGTAATCGAGCGGTCGGGCAAAGTCGGGATCACGCTCCGCGATTTGCAGGCGATGGTCGCGGCGCACTGGAGCCGCGGCCTCGACATCCTTGAGGACCATTGGGTGGCGTCTGAGGGCGACCTCGCCCGGTTCACACGGCGGCTGACCGAGGCCGCCGGCCTCGTCGGCGGCTCCGGCGGCGACGACATGCCCGAGGACGGCCTCGCCCCGACGTCCATAGAGCTTCTGATTGGCGAGATCGGCACCGACACGTCCAGCGGCGACAAGGTCGTATGGGCCGCCACCGCCCCCGGCGGCAGCCCGCACGCCGCCATTATGGGCGGCATCGGCTCCGGCAAGACCCGTACGGCGGTGTCCATACTCAGGGAGCTCCGGAGCATGGTGCAGGTCCCCATCCTCGCCTTCGACTTCAAGGGTGACCTGTCGGACACCTTCCGCAAGGACTTCGGCGCCACCGTGATCGCTCCTCCCCGGGAACCGATCCCGCTCGACGTCCTCCACCTGCCTTCAGCCGAGGACTACGACCGCAAGATCGCCGCCGATCAGTTCCGCGACAGCTTCGGACGTCTCAAGGGCACTAAGCTGGGCGACCGCCAGCGCGACGCGCTCTCCACCGCCACCGAGCACGCCCTCAAGGCGCGTCGGCCGACCCGGCTCTCAGATATCCGCGATGCCCTGGCGCGTGAGTACCAGAATCTCGGCATGAAGCACGACGGCGCCCTGTCGTCGCTGAACGACCTGTGCCGCTTCCCCCTGTTCGAGCCGATGATGGCGCCCAAGGATTTCTTCACGCAGAGCTGGTGCATTAGCCTGCCCGCCTCCGTCCCCGAGGCGGCTCAGACCATGACGGTGAACCTCCTCCTGGATGCCCTGGACCGCTTCCTGAACGGCCAGGCAGACTCCGAGCGGGACGAACAGGGCAACCGGGCGCTGCGGGTCATGTGCATGATCGATGAGGCCCACCGCATCCTGGGGACCAAGCTGCCGTCATTGTCGTCGCTGGTCAGGCAGTCTCGGTCTAAGGGCGGCATGATCATGCTCATCAGCCAGTCGCCGGATGACTTCGTTGGGGAGGACGACGACTTTCTGGCCGAAATGGGCCTGACAGTCGCTTTCGCCACCAATGCCAAGCAGGCCGCTGTGACCCGCATTTTGGGCAAAGGTGCCAATCTGACAAATTTACAGATCGGCGAATGCTATGCACGTGTCAGAGGTACTCCAGTCACCAAACGACTGTTAGCCTGGCAAGTTGGACCAAGCTAAATAGGCAATATTATGTTCACCTCTAGGTTATTCTACAACCTGCAAGATCGGCTCCGCTTTCAAATGCAGTGCGTGTAAAAAGGGAGAGTTCTAACTTGAGATAGAAAGTGGCTTCTGGCAAGCTGTCGGCCTGTGTT
>CAXTTH010000107.1:0-6962 GCA_964247035.1 uncultured Acetobacteraceae bacterium | reverse complement strand
GCCTTGTGGCTCGTGGATGCCTGGGGTAACACCCGCCGCTCATGGCCGCGGCGCGGGCGTGGTGAAATTGGTAGACACGCCAGATTTAGGTTCTGGTGGCGTAAGCCGTGGGGGTTCAAGTCCCTCCGCCCGCATCCGCCGCCCGGGGCCGCCGCCACCTGGCTTCTGAGGGACGTCCGCCGCCATGCAGGTTACCGAGACCCTTACCGACGGGCTGAAGCGCGGCTTCACCGTCACCGTCCCGTCCGCCGACATCGAGAGCCGCCGGTCCGCCAAGCTGGTCGAGATCGGCCGCTCGCTGAAGCTGCCGGGGTTCCGCCCGGGCAAGGTGCCGGACCGCGTGCTGCGCCAGCGCTACGGCGCCGCCGTCATGGCCGAGGTGCTGGAGGACAGCGTCAACGACGCGACGCAGCGCATGCTGTCCGACCGCGGCCTGCGCGCCGCCATGCAGCCCAAGGTGGACGTGACCAGCTCGCTGGCGCCCGCCGCGGAGCCCGCGGACCTCGAGTTCACCGTCGAGGTGGAGTTGCTGCCCGAGATCGTCCCGCCGGACTTCGCCGCCGTGTCGCTGACCCGGCTCAAGGCCGAGCCGGAGGCCGAGGTGGTGGACAAGACCCTGGCAGACATCGCCGCCCGCCAGCGCACGCTGGAGGCGGTGGAGCCGCCCCGCCCCGCCGTGACGGGCGAGACGCTCACGGTGGACTATGCCGGCAGCATCGACGGCGCGCCGTTCCCGGGCGGCGTCGGCAAGGACGCCGACATCGAGGTGGGCGGCCCGAACTTCATCCCGGGCTTCACCGAGCAGATGGAAGGCCTGGCCCCCGGCGAGACCCGCACCATCGCCGTGACCTTTCCCGAGGATTACGGCACCCGCGACCTGGCGGGCAAGGCGGCGCAGTTCGAGATCACCGCCAAGGCGCTGAAGGTCGCCAGCGTCCCGGCGCTTGACGACCGGCTGGCCGAGAAGATGGGCTTCGACACGCTGGAGGACCTGCGCGGCGCAGTCGTGCGGCAGATGCAGCGCGAGCTCGACGGCATGAGCCGCATGCGGATCAAGCGCGACCTGCTCGATCACCTGTCCAAGGCGGCGGACTTCCCGGCGCCGCCCAGCATGGTGGAAGGCGAGTTCCGCCAGATCTGGGAGCGCGTCGAGGCCGACCAGAAGGCCGGCAAGCTGGACGCCGAGGACCAGGGCAAGGACGACGCCACCTTGCGGAGCGAGTACCGCGCCATCGCGGAGCGCCGGGTGCGGCTCGGGCTGCTGCTGGCCGAGGTGGGGCGCACCCAGGGCGTGCAGGTCACCTCCGACGAGATGACCCGCGCCATGCGCTCGGAGGCGGCCAAGTACCGCGGCCAGGAGACCGAGGTGATGGACTTCTTCCGCAAGAACCCGCAGGCCGCCGAGTCGCTGCGCGGCCCGATCTTCGAGGACAAGGTGGTGGACTACATCCTGGACCAGGCCCAGGTGCAAGAACGCTCCGTCACCCCGGAGGAGCTGGCCGCCGAGCCGGCGCCAGAGTCGCTGCCGGAGCCCTCGGCCGAGATCGCGGCGGAGGCGTCGCCCGGCGCCCAGCCCGAGCCCGCCGCCCCCTGAGACGGCGCCGGCCTGGAAGGCGGGCTTCCGTGCGCTATCTAGGACTGGCAGCATTGCCCAGCCCCCGTGCAATCCCAGCTTGAGGACGACCGACCATGAGGGATCGCCATCCCGTCGAGACTTACAGCTCCCTCGTGCCCATGGTGGTCGAGCAGTCGGCGCGCGGGGAGCGGGCGTTCGACATCTTTTCCCGCCTGCTCAAGGAGCGGATCATCTTCCTGACCGGCCCGGTCTACGACGAGATGAGCGCCCTGGTCTGCGCCCAGTTGCTGTTCTTGGAGAGCGACAACCCGGGCAAGGACATCGCCTTCTACATCAACAGCCCCGGCGGCGTGGTCTCGGCCGGCCTGGCGATCTACGACACCATGCAGTACGTCCGCAGCCCGATCAGCACCGTCTGCATCGGCCAGGCCGCCTCCATGGGCAGCCTGCTGCTGTGCGCCGGCGCCAAGGACAAGCGGTTCGCCCTGCCCAACGCCCGCATCATGGTGCACCAGCCCTCCGGCGGGGCGCAGGGCCAGGCCGCCGACATCGAGATCCAGGCGCGGGAAATCCTGATGCTGCGCGGCCGGCTGAACCAGCTCTACGTCAAGCACACCGGCCAGGCGCTCGACGTGATCGAGCGCAAGCTGGAGCGCGACAGCTTCATGTCCGCCGAGGAGGCGCGGGATTTCGGCCTGGTGGACACCGTCGTCGAGAACCGGCCGCCGGCCGCCGACCCCACCAAGCCCTGATTGCCGCTTGCTTGTGCGTGGGCTTGAGCAGGGTTTAGAGTTCCGAGATTGCCTGGGTCGCCCCGGGATGGAGTGTTCATGAGCAAGGCCAGCGATTCAAAGAACACCCTGTACTGCTCGTTCTGCGGCAAGTCGCAGCACGAGGTCCGCAAGCTGATCGCAGGGCCCACGGTCTTCATCTGCGACGAGTGCGTCGAGCTGTGCATGGACATCATCCGCGAGGAGCACAAGACGCACCTCGTGAAGTCCCGCGACGGGGTGCCGACGCCCAAGGAGATCTGCAAGGTCCTGGACGACTACGTGATCGGCCAGGCGCACGCCAAGAAGGTGCTCTCGGTCGCGGTGCACAACCATTACAAGCGGTTGGCGCACGGGGCGAAGAACAACGACATCGAGATCGCCAAGTCCAACATCCTGCTGGTCGGCCCCACCGGCTCCGGCAAGACCCTGCTGGCGCAGACCCTGGCCCGCATCCTGGACGTGCCGTTCACCATGGCGGACGCGACCACGCTGACGGAGGCCGGCTACGTCGGCGAGGATGTCGAGAACATCATCCTCAAGCTGCTGCAATCGGCCGACTACAACGTGGAGCGGGCGCAGCGCGGCATCGTCTACATCGACGAGGTCGACAAGATCAGCCGCAAGTCCGACAATCCCTCGATCACCCGGGACGTGTCGGGCGAGGGCGTGCAGCAGGCGCTGCTCAAGATCATGGAGGGCACCGTCGCCTCCGTGCCGCCGCAGGGCGGGCGCAAGCACCCGCAGCAGGAGTTCCTGCAAGTGGACACCACCAACATCCTGTTCATCTGCGGCGGCGCGTTCTCCGGCCTCGAGAAGATCATCGGCGCCCGCGGCAAGGGCAGCGGCATCGGCTACGGCGCCGACGTGCGCTCCCCGGATGAGCGCCGCACCGGCGCCATCCTGCGCGAGGTCGAGCCGGAGGACCTGCTGCGCTTCGGCCTGATCCCGGAGTTCATCGGCCGCCTGCCGGTGGTCGCGACCCTGGAGGACCTGGACGAGGCGGCGCTGGTCGAGATCCTGACCAAGCCGAAGAACGCCCTGGTCAAGCAGTACGGCCGGCTGTTCGAGATGGAGGGCGTCAAGCTCTCCTTCACCGACGACGCCATGCGCTCCGTCGCCACCCGCGCCATCGCCCGCAAGACCGGTGCCCGCGGCCTGCGCTCCATCATGGAGGCCATCCTGCTCTCCACCATGTTCGACCTGCCCGGGCTGGACAGCGTGGAGGAGGTGGTGGTGAACCGCGAGGTGGCGGAGGGCCGGGCCAACCCGCTGTTCACCTACGGCAAGGAGCGGGCGGAGGGAGCTTAAGCAGCAGGGCTCTGCCCTGTACCCGGAAGGGGACAGGTCCCCTTCACCCCTTTACATGAAGGTGTCCAGAGGATGACTATCCTCTGGTGGGGTTCGGGGCAAAGCCCCGGCTTCCTTGATTCAAGTCCTTGGCGCGGCCCGTCGCCGGGCCGATATCGCTAACCTGGCGTGGCTTTCACCCCGCCCGAACGCAAGGCGTGCCACCGTGGGCGTCTCGCGCCTGACTGTCCATCTGGAGGTCTCTCATGCCTGAATTAGACAAAGCACGCCCGGCGGACGCGAACGGCGAGGCGCTGGCCGTCCTGCCGCTGCGCGACATCGTGGTGTTCCCGCACATGATCGTGCCGCTGTTCGTGGGCCGCGAGAAGTCCGTCCGCGCCCTGGAAGCCGTGATGAAGGAGGACAAGCAGATCCTCCTGGTGGCGCAGAAGAACGCTGCCCAGGACGAGCCGGCCGCCGACGACATATTTCGCATCGGCACCGTCTCCACCATCCTGCAGCTGCTCAAGCTGCCGGACGGCACCGTCAAGGTGCTGGTCGAGGGCGGCCGCCGCGCGCGCATCACCTCCTTCAAGGAGACCGACGCGTATTTCGAGGCCTTCACCGAGGCGCTGCCCGACCAGGGTTCCGACAAGACGGAGCTGGAGGCGCTCGGCCGCACGGTGATCAGCCAGTTCGAGCAGTACATCAAGCTCAACAAGAAGATCGCCCCCGAGGTGCTGGTCTCGCTCAACGGCATCGACGAGCCGACCAAGCTCGCCGACACCATCGCCAGCCACCTGAACCTCAAGATCGCCGAGAAGCAGGAGCTGCTGGAGACCGCCCCCGTCGGCGAGCGGCTGGAGCGGGTGTTCGGCCACATGGAGTCCGAGATCGGCGTGTTGCAGGTCGAGAAGCGCATCCGCAACCGCGTCAAGCGGCAGATGGAGAAGACGCAGCGCGAGTACTACCTGAACGAGCAGCTCAAGGCGATCCAGAAGGAGCTGGGCGAGGGCGAGGACGGCAAGGACGAGACCGCCGAGCTGGAGGACCGCATCAAGAAGACCAAGTTCACCAAGGAGGCCCGCGACAAGGCGATGGGCGAGCTGAAGAAGCTGCGCACCATGAGCCCGATGTCCGCCGAGGCCACGGTGGTGCGCAACTACCTGGACTGGATGCTGTCGATTCCCTGGAAGAAGCGCTCCAAGAGCCGCAACGACGTCGAGATCGCCAAGAAGGTGCTCGATGACGACCATTACGGCCTGGACAAGGTGAAGGAGCGCATCCTCGAGTACTTGGCCGTGCAGGGCCGCTCCCCGAAGATCCGCGGTCCCATCCTGTGCCTCGTCGGCCCCCCCGGCGTCGGCAAGACCTCGCTCGGCAAGTCGGTCGCCAAGGCCACGGGGCGCAACTTCGTCCGCATGTCGCTGGGCGGGGTGCGGGACGAGGCGGAGGTGCGCGGCCACCGGCGCACCTACATCGGCTCCATGCCCGGCAAGGTCATCCAGGGCATGAAGAAGGCCAAGACCTCCAACCCGCTGTTCCTGCTCGACGAGATCGACAAGCTCGGCGCCGACTGGCGGGGCGACCCGTCCTCCGCCCTGCTCGAGGTGCTGGACCCGGAGCAGAACGCGACCTTCGCCGACCACTACCTGGAGGTGGACTACGACCTGTCGGACGTGATGTTCATCACCACGGCCAACAGCCTCAAGATGCCGCAGCCGCTGCTGGACCGCATGGAGATCATCCGCATCCCCGGCTACACCGAGGACGAGAAGGTGGAGATCGCCAAGCGCCACCTGATCGCCAAGCAGGCCGAGGCCAACGGCCTGAAGCCGGAGGAGTGGTCGATCCACGACGACGCGCTGCACGACCTGATCCGTTACTACACGCGGGAGGCCGGGGTGCGTTCGCTGGAGCGCGAGATCGCCAAGCTGGCGCGCAAGGCGGTGATGGAGATCGTCACCAAGAAGGCCAAGAAGGTCGCCTTCACCCGCAAGAACCTGGAGAAGTTTGCCGGCGTGCGGGTGTACCGCTACGGCGAGACCGAGGACGAGGACATGGTCGGCGTCGTCACCGGGCTGGCCTGGACCGAGGTGGGCGGCGAGATTCTGACCATCGAGAGCGTGCTGCTGCCGGGCAAGGGCAACCTGAAATACACCGGCAAGCTGGGCGACGTGATGCAGGAGAGCGTGTCCGCGGCGTTGAGCTACGTGCGCAGCCGCGCCCCGCAGTTCGGCATCAAGCCGACGCTGTTCGAGCGCCGGGACATCCACGTCCACGTGCCGGAGGGGGCGACCCCGAAGGACGGCCCCTCCGCCGGCGTGGCGATGGCGACCAGCCTGGTGAGCGTGATGACAGGCATCCCGATCCGCCGCGACATCGCGATGACCGGGGAGATCACCCTGCGCGGCCGGGTGCTGCCGATCGGCGGCTTGAAGGAGAAGCTGCTGGCGGCGCTGCGCTCCGGCATCACGACGGTGTTCATCCCCAAGGACAACGAGAAGGACCTGGCCGACATCCCGGACAACGTGAAGAAGGCGCTGAAGGTGATCCCGGTCGCCCATGTGGACGACGTGATCGCCCAGGCGCTGTCCCGCCGCCCGGAGCCGATCCATTGGGAGGAGCCGCCGGAGCCGGTGGTCCCGCCCGTCGCGGCCAGCGTGGCGTCGCTGCCGCACTGAGGCCTGCGGCGTCCACGCCGCGTTGAAGCCCGCGGCGTCCACGCCGCGTTGAAGCCCGCGGCGTCCACGCCGCGTTGAAGATTGTCGCCCGGCCTCGGGAATACCCAGGCCGGGCGTTTTCTTGTAAGACCTGTTCGTGTAGGCCTGGGGCAGGGCGGTTAGCTCAGCGGTAGAGCGTCTCGTTTACACCGAGAGGGTCGGCGGTTCGAAACCGTCACCGCCCACCAGGCTGAGGCGCGGCAGCCGCTGTCGATGCTAACAAAGACGCGCCTTCAAAAGCTTTGACAGTCAATCAGAGATCGAGAAATCCTGGAAGGTTAGCTTGATGCTTTTCTCTTTATCAATGCTCCCTATGTAGTACCTAATCTGAATACTCATGTCATGCAAAGGAATTGAGCTACAGGAGTAGCCCGGCTCGGACACGACATAAACCATATGAGCCACATCGGCAGGAGTGAGAAAGAACACGCCATCTATTCCTTGACCGGTCAGCTCCGTAATGTAATTAGCATCGTTTGAGATATTGATAAGCCAACCTGCCGGGATAGGGTCTAGGCTTGAGAACGCGGCATGTCTCATCTTAATCGAGGAGAGTTCTAACTTGAGGTAGTGACAGGCTTTTGGTAGGCTTGCGGCCGGTGT
>CAXTTH010000106.1:0-7002 GCA_964247035.1 uncultured Acetobacteraceae bacterium | reverse complement strand
CGCAGGTGGAGCGCGGCCTGGGCGTGGACGCGAGCCGGGCCATGCTGGCGCTGGCCCGCTCCCGCCTGGCCAAGCCGGAGCTCGCCCATTGCGCCGTGCGCCAGGCCGACATGTACCGGCTGCCCCTCGCGGACGGCTCGTTCGACACCATCATCCTGCAGATGGTGCTGCACTACGCCGAAGACCCGGCCGCCGCGATGGCCGAGGCTGCCCGCGTGCTGCGCCCAGGAGGCCTGCTGCTGGTGGTTGACCTGGCGCCGCACGGCCGCACTGACCTGCTGGACCGCCTCGCCCATCGCTGGCCCGGTTTCGATGACGCCGCGATCGCGGGGCTGTTCGACGCCGCCGGGCTCGTGCCTGGCTCCGCCGCCACCGTGCCAGGCGCGCTGACCGTGCGGCTATGGCCCGCCAGCATCCCCGCCAGGGCGACCGCCTCCACTCTCACAGCCCTGGCTGTCAAGGAACCTGCATGACCCGGCCCCACCTGCTCGATGCCCTGCGCGACCGCGTGCTGCTGTGCGACGGCGGCATGGGCAGCCGCGTGCAAGCGCTGACGCTGGACGTGGAGCGCGACTACTGGGACCGGGAGAACTGCACGGAGGTGCTGAACCTGTCCCGCCCGGACCTGGTGCGCGAGATCCACCGCGGCTACTACGCCGCCGGCGCGGACATGGTGGAAACCAACAGCTTCGGCGGCAGCCCGATCACGCTGGCGGAGTTCGAACTGGCTGACCGCACCCACGAGATCAACCGCCTGGCCGGCGAGTTGGCGCGCGAGGCGGCGGACAGCTTCGGCGATGGCCGGCACCGCTGGGTGCTGGGCTCCATCGGGCCGGGCACCAAGCTGCCCTCGCTGGGCAACATCGCCTACGACCCGCTGGAGGCGGCGCTGGCCGCGCAATCCGCCGGGCTGATCGCGGGCGGGGTCGATGCGATCCTGATCGAGACCTGCCAGGACACGCTGCAGATCAAGGCCGCGGTGAACGGCGCCAAGATCGCCCGCGCCGCCGCCGGCGCCGACACGCCGATCTTCGTGCAGGTGACGGTCGAGACCACTGGCACGCTGCTGGTGGGGCCGGACATCGCCGCCGCCGCGACGGTGGTGCACGCGCTGGACGTGCCGCTGATCGGGCTGAACTGCGCCACCGGGCCGCAGGAGATGGCGGAGCACGTGCGCTGGCTCGCCGCCAACTGGCCGGGCCTGCTCAGCATCCAGCCGAACGCCGGGCTGCCGGAGCTGGTCAACGGCGTCACGCACTACCCGCTGGGCGCCGCCGAGATGGCAAGCTGGGTCGAGCGCTTCGTGCTGGAGGACGGGCTGAACCTGGTGGGCGGCTGCTGCGGCACGAGCGTTCCACATATCGAGGCGCTGGATGCCATGCTGCGCCGCCTGGGAGAGCACCGCCCTGCCCCGGCGGCGCGCAGCCACCACTGGGTGCCGTCGGTCGCCAGCCTGTATGGGCAGACGCCGCTGCGGCAGGAGAACAGCTACTTCTCCATCGGCGAGCGCTGCAACGCCAATGGCAGCAAGAAATGGCGCGAGCTGCAAGAGCGCGGCGACTGGGACGCCGCCGTGTCGGTCGGGCGCGAGCAAGTCGCGGAAGGCAGCAACAGCCTGGACGTCTGCACCGCCTTCGTCGGGCGGAACGAGGTGGCGGAGATGGACGAGGTGATCACCCGCTTCACCTCCAGCGTCAACGCGCCGCTGGTGATCGACAGCACCGAGACCACCGTGCTGGAAAGCGCGCTGAAGCTGCACGGCGGCAAGCCGATCATCAACTCGATCAACTTCGAGGACGGCGAGGCGCACGCCGCCGCCCGGCTCGTGCTGGCCAGGAAGTTCGGCGCCGCCATCGTCGCCGGCACCATCGACGAGACGGGCATGGCCAAGACGGCGGAGCGCAAGCTGGAGATCGCCGAGCGCTTGGTAGCGTTCTGCTGCGGCCAGCACGGCCTGGCGCAGTCGGATCTGATGATCGACCCGCTGGTGCTGACCGTCGCCACCGGCAACGAGGACGACCGCAAGCTGGCGCTGTGGACGCTGCAAGGCATCCAGGCGATCCACGACAAGTTCCCGGACGTGCAGATCGTCTTGGGTCTGTCCAACGTGAGCTTTGGCCTCAACGCCGCCGCCCGCGCCGTGCTCAACTCCGTGTTCCTGGACATGGCGGTGAAGGCCGGCATGACGGCGGCCATCGTGCATGTCAGCAAGATACGCCCCCTGCACCAGATTCCGCCGGAGGAGGTGCAGGTCGCCGAGGACCTGCTGCTCGACCGCCGCCGCGAGGGCTACGACCCGCTGCACCGCCTGCTGGAAATGTTCGCCGACCGCAAGCTGGCCGACGCTGTCAAGAAGACGCGCGCCGAGACGGTCGAGGGCCGCCTGAAGGACCGCATCGTCGATGGCGACCGCAAGGGGCTGGGCGAGGAGCTGGACGACGCGCTGCGCACCCTGCCGCCGCTGACCATCATCAACGAGATCCTGCTGGACGGCATGAAGGTGGTGGGCGAGCTGTTCGGCGCCGGCAAGATGCAGCTGCCGTTCGTGCTGCAATCTGCCGAGACCATGAAGGCCGCCGTGGCCCACCTGGAGCCGTTCATGGAGAAGGTGGAGGGCCAGGAGAAGGGCACCATCGTGCTCGCCACCGTGAAGGGCGACGTACACGACATCGGCAAGAACCTGGTCGACATCATCCTGACCAACAACGGCTACCGCGTGGTCAACCTCGGCATCAAGGTGACGCTGGCGGACATGGTGGCGGCGGCCAAGGAGCACCGCGCCCACGCCATCGGCATGTCCGGCCTGCTGGTGAAGTCCACCGTCGTGATGCGCGAGAACCTGGAGGAGATGACCCGGCAGGGCCTGGACATCCCCGTGATGCTCGGCGGCGCTGCGCTCACCCGCAACTACGTCGAGGACGACTGCGTGCAGTCCTACGCTTGCGGCCGGGTAGTCTATGCACGGGACGCGTTTGACGGCCTGCACCTGATGGACCGCGTGACCGGCAACGGCTTCGACGACTACCTGGCCGCCATCCAGTCCAAGCGCAGCGGCAAGGCGCGCAACACCAAGCGCACGCTCGGGGCTGCGGACAAGGCCGCGTTCCGCCCGGTGGATGTGGCCGAGGTGCGCGCGCGCAGGGCGCGCCTCACGCAGGACGTACCTGTTGTGCAGCCGCCGTTCTGGGGGGCGCGGGTGCTGGAGAGCACGCCCAAGGCGGTGCTGCCGTTCCTTAACGAGCGCAGCCTGTACCAATTCCAGTGGGGCTTCCGCAAGCAGGGCCGCACGCTGGAGGACTTCCTGGGCTGGGCCAAGCAGGAGCTGCGCCCGGTGATGAAGCGCATGTTCGCGCTGTGCGAGGCGGACGCCATCCTGCGGCCGCAGGCGATCTACGGCTACTGGAAGGCCGCCGGGCAAGGCAACGACCTCATCGTGTTCGACGAGGACGGCACGACCGAGCGGGCGCGCTTCGCCCTGCCGCGCCAGCCCAAGGAGGACGGCGAGTGCATCGCCGACTTCTTCCGCGACGTGGACGATGCGGAGCGCGACGTGATCGGCTTGCAGGTGGTGACGGTGGGCCAGAAGGCGTCCGACACCGCCCGGCTGTGGTTCGAGGACAACCGCTACCAGGACTACCTGTATCTCCACGGCCTGTCGGTGGAGATGGCCGAGGCGATGGCCGAGTACACCCACAAGCGCATCCGCGCAGAGTGCGGCTTCGCGTCGGAGGACGACCGCGACATGGACAAGATGCTGTCCCAGTCCTACCGCGGCAGCCGCTACAGCTTCGGCTATCCCGCCTGCCCCAAGCTGGAGGACCAGGCGCCCTTGTTGTCGCTGCTGGGAGCGGAGCGAATCGGGGTGGAGATCAGCGACGAATGGCAGCTGCACCCGGAGCAGAGCACGAGCGCCATCGTGGTGCTCAACCCGCGGGCGAAGTACTTCTCGGTCTGAACTCACGTTCCGGGGAGGCGGGCGCCATCGGGGCGTTTGCAGGCCGAGCGGCTATGTCCTTGGGCAAGCGCCTGCAATATTATCATGACTAAGGCCAGGCTTTGGCTGCGGGAGCGTGCATGCAGGCCATCAAGCCAGGGACGGAATGAGGATGGCGACCGCCTCGCAGGCCGTAGTCCCGGCTCCCGACGTGCCTTTCAGCTTCCATGCTGCCCGGGCTTGGCTGGGCACGCCCGCCGGCGGCGTCTTTTTGCTGATCGTGACCACGCTGCTGGCCCGGCTGGTCTTCGCCAGCGCTCTCGGGCTGGGCATCGACGAAAGCTACATGGTCGCGGCCGGCCGCACGCTGCGGAGCGGCTACTTCGATCATCCGCCGCTGGCCTGGTGGCTCGCCTGGGCGGGCTCGCACGTCGCCGGAAGCGAAGGCCCGGTCTTCGTGCGGCTGCCCTTCGTGCTGCTGTTCGCGGCCACCACCTGGCTGATGTTCCGGCTCACGACGGTGATGTTCGGCGCTTGCGCCGGGCTCTGGGCCGCGGCTCTGCTCAATGCGGCGCCGGTGTTCGGGGTGACGGATGGAACGTGGGTGCTGCCGGACGGGCCGCTGATCACGGCCCTCCTGGGCGCCGCCTTTTGCCTCGTCACGGCGTTGCCGGCCCGGGGGCGCGCGGCCTGGGGCTGGTGGCTTGGCGCGGGGCTGTGCGCGGGCCTAGCGCTGTTCTCGAAATACTCGGCGTCGTTGAGCCTGCTCGGCGCGGCCGGCTTCCTGCTCACCCATCCTGAAGGCCGGCGGTGGCTGCGGCGGCCGCACCCTTACGCCGCCGGCCTGCTGGCGGCAGCGGTGTTCTCGCCGGTCCTGGCCTGGAACGCGCAGCACGGCTGGGCCTCCCTGCTGTTCCAGGTCGGCCGCACGAGCAGCGGCCGGCTGCATCCGTTCGGGCCGCTCTCGACCCTGCTGGGCGAGGCCCTGTTCCTGCTGCCCTGGATATGGCTGCCCCTCATGGTGTGCGGCGCGGCGGCGCTCAGGGGCGGGCCGAGCCAGGCCCATCGCTGGCTGCTGGCGTGCCTGGCGCTGCCGCCGATCCTGATGTTCCTGGTGGTGTCGCTGCACAGCCGGGTGCTGTTCCACTGGGCCGCGCCGGGCTACCTGATGCTGTTCCCGCTGCTCGGGGAGGCGATCGGGCGCAGGCGGCGCAACAGCCGCCTCGTGCGCCGCTACCTTGCCGTCACCGCCGCGACGGTCACGCTCGGCGTGGCGTTCGTGGCGAGCGAGGTGCGCTTCAACTGGCTGCCTGACGTGGCGGAGGATTTCGCGCTCGGCGCCGACCCCGACCTTGACGCCGTGGATTGGACGTCCGTGCGGACGGACCTGGCCGCCCGCGGCCTGCTCGATCGGCAGGGCCTCATCGTGGGAGCGACCCGGTGGCATGACGCCGGCAAGATCGACTACGCGCTGGGCGGCCGATCGACGGTGATCTGCCTCGGGGACGACCCGCGCGAATATGGCCTCGCCGCGAACGCGAAGGATCACGCGGGGCGGGACGTGCTGATCCTGGCGCCGCGCGACTCCCTGGCGCAGATCACCGCGCGGTTCGGGTCGTCCTTCGATGCGGTGGAGATGCTTGCCCCGACGCTGGTGATGCATGCCGGGCGCCTGGCGATGTCGATCCCGCTGTTCATGGGCCATCGCCTGCACCAGGCGGGCGAAGCGCCGCCCTGAGAAGCCAGCCTGGCCTGTGCCGCCAGGCTGCGGTCATCCGGCCATGAACGCCGCGATGTGCTCGTTCAGGAATTGCGCGTCTGCCGGGCTCGCCCCTGCCCCTGCCGGGTGCCCCCACAGCGAGGGGATGGGTGTGAGCGTGCAGTGCGGGATGAACTGCGCCTCGGACTGCGCATCCTCCACCGGGAAGTACAGATCGGTTTGCGACGGCATGTACAGCACCGGTGCCTTGATCGAGCGCAGCGCCGCCGCCGTGTTCCCGGCGAAGGGCGGGGCGCTGCCGACGTCGTGCGCCTGCCAGGTCCGCATTTGCAGGATCAGGTTGTTGGCGTCGGCCCCCTCGAAGAACTCTGCCTTGTAGTGGTCCACCGCCTGCGCGAGCGTCGTGCCGGGCGGGAACTCGGGGCGCCACAGCTCACGCCGCCACCATTCCTGCGAGTAGAGCCAGCCCAGCCATATCAGCGAGGTCGCCTCGATCCCGCGCGCCGGCTCGGCCGCGTAGTCGCCGCTGGCGAACGCCGGGTCGAGGGCGATGGCCGCGATCTGGCCGTCAAGGCGGACGACGCCGTGGCCGTAGGTCTTGGCGGCGCCGGCGGTGGCCACCACGCGGTCCATGAAGTCCGGGTAGCTGACCGCCCATTGCAGCGCCTGCTGCGCCCCCATGGAGAAGCCGATGACGGCGCGCAGGTGCTGCACGTGCAGTTGCTCCGTCAGCAGTCGGTGCACGGCGGCCACGTTGTCGCGGATTGTCACGGCGGGGAAGCGGGGTCCGTGCAGCGGCTCCGGCGTGTTGCTGGGCGAGGAGGAGCGGCCGTTGCCGAACAGCTCGCTGGCGACGAGGAACAGCTTGGCCGGGTCGAGCGCCTTGCCCGGCCCGATCAGCCACTCGTAGCCGTGCAGGTCCGCCATGTAGTGGGATGGCAGCAGCACGGCGTTGTCCCCGGCGGGGTTCAGCGTGCCATAGGTGCCGTAAACCACCCGTGCCTGCGGGAGCACCGTGCCGCCCTCGGTGGTGAAGCCGGGGATCATGAACTCGTGCTGGACGGGATCGTTCGGCGCGGGGGCGGCGGCCGTGAGCAAGGTGGACATGAGGATTCCCATCAAGCGTGCGGCGTGAACGTTCATCACGCCATGATGGCCCGCGCCAGCCAGCTCAGTCCATGACGATCCGCGGCCCGGCTGCCACCGGCGCGTCCAGCTTCGCCCAGAGCCGCTCGGCCAGCGCCGCCAGCGACAGCGCCCGCATCCCGACCTCATCCACCAGCACCCCGGCCTCGGCCACCACCCGTTCCGGCGTCAGGCCGGCTCTGCTCACGGCAGCTTCTTCAGG
>CAXTTH010000105.1:0-7069 GCA_964247035.1 uncultured Acetobacteraceae bacterium | reverse complement strand
GCGCAGCCGCACCGCCGGGTGCACCCGCGCCGCCAGGTGCAGCCGCACCGCCGGGTGCGGCCACTTCGATTACAGGGGGAAGGGCCTCCGGGCTTTGCGCCAAGGTGTGGAGATAGTCGATGACGTTGGCCCGCTCCTTGTCGTTGCTGATGCCGGCGAAGCCCATCTTGGTGCCCGGCGCATAGCCGCGCGGGTTGCGCAGCCAGGCGTTCAGCTCGTCATAGGTCCATGGGCCAGCCTTGGCCTTGATGGCGGCGGAGTAGCTGTAGCCTTCCATGTGCCCGTGCGGACCGCCGACCACGCCATACAGGTTGGGGCCAACGCCGGCTTTGCCGCCCTGGTTGAAGCTGTGGCACGAGACGCAAAGCTTCTTGGTGTCGGCCTCGCCAGCTGCCGGGTCAGCCTTGGCCAGCAGCGGCGCGATGGGCGGCAAGGGCGCTTCGGCGGGAGCCGAGGCGGCAACGACGGGCGCGGCCGCCCCCTCGATCTTAATGGCTGATTGGGTGAGCTTCGCCGGATGGACTAGCGTTTCGGCGACCAGGCCGCTCACCATGAAGGCAATGCCCGCGACCAAGACTGCCGACGCGAGCTTGTTGATCTCCATGCTATCCATTGGCCGGCAGACTCCCGCTTCACGCGCCGCAACCGGCGCTGCCTCCCTATAATGGATGGCAACGCCGTCCAGCAACCGATGCGGATGATTATCTCAGGCGAGCGCCTCCTCGTCGGCCTCCGCCGTCGGCGGGTCAACCACGTAGGGAACGCCGCGCGCCTCCGAATAAGCCCGGTCGAGCACAAGCTCGAACAGCAGCAGGGAGCGGCCGGTCACGAGGTATTCGGCCTCAAACTCGAAGCGGGCGTCGGTGATGGAGTTTTCCTGGTTAGTATCGACCATGCAATGCCAGGCCAGGCCGCCCGGCACCTCGGGCAGCCGGAAGCCGATGCCGCCATGGTAGGAGTTCATCACGACCAACACGGTCGCGTCCGCGCCGCGGCGGCGGATGCCGGAAGCCTGCGCCCGGCCGTCCAGCAGGATGCCGATGCAGCGGGTGTTCTCGTCGTCCCAGGCGGCCTGGTCCATCTCGTGCCCGTTGGGCTTGAGCCAGGTCACGTCCTTGATGCCCAGCTCCTCGTTCCACTCCGCCGTCAGGAAGCGCGAGCGGGTGAGGATCGGCAGGCGGCGGCGCAGCGCGGTGATCTGCGAGACGAAGCGGACCAGGGAATGGCCCTTCTCATGCAAGTCCCAGTTCAGCCAGCTGATCTCGTTGTCCTGGCAGTAGGCGTTGTTGTTGCCGCCCTGGGTGCGGCCGAACTCGTCGCCGGCCAGGATCATCGGCGTGCCGCGGCTCAGCAGCAGGGTGGCCAGCATGTTCTTGATCTGGCGTTCGCGGATGCCGGCGACCTGCGGGTCGTCCGTGGGGCCTTCGGCACCGCAGTTCCAGCTCTCGTTGTTGCTGTTGCCGTCCTTGTTGTCCTCGCCGTTGGCGTCGTTGTGCTTCTCGTTGTACGAGGCCCAGTCATTCAGCGTGAACCCGTCATGCGCGGTCAGGAAATTGACGGAGGACCAGGCAGGGCGGCCGCGGCGGTTAAAGAAGTCGCTGCTGCCAGTGAAGCGGGTGGCCAGGTCCTTGGTCTTGCCAGAGTCGCCCTTCCAGTAGGCGCGGACATTGTCGCGGTAGCGGTCGTTCCACTCGGCCCAGCCGGGAGGGAAGCCGCCGACTTGGTAGCCGCCGGGTCCGCAGTCCCATGGCTCGGTGATCATCTTGACCTGGCTCAGCAGCGGGTCCTGGCCCACGGCGCGCAGGAAGCCGCTCTCGACGTCGAAGCCGGAGTCCTCGCGCGCCAGGATGGTGCCGAGGTCGAAGCGGAACCCGTCCACGTGCATTTCAGTGACCCAGTAGCGCAGGCTGTCCATCACCATCTGGATGACGCGGGCGTTGGATAGGTTGACCGTGTTCCCGGTGCCGGTGTCGTTGATGTAGTAGCGCTTCTGGTCCGGCAGCAGTCGGTAGTAGCTGGCGTTGTCGATGCCCTTGAACGACAGGGTGGGGCCTTTCTCGTTGCCCTCGCAGGTATGGTTGTACACCACGTCCAGGATGACCTCGATGCCGGCGGCGTGAAAGCGGCTGATCATCTCCTTGAACTCGGAGAAGGCGAAGTCGGGCACGCTGGCGTAGCGGCGGCTGGGGGCGAAGAAGGCGAGGGTCGAGTAGCCCCAGTAATTCACCAGGCCCTTCTCGAGCAGGTAGCTGTCATCAGCGAACATGTGGATCGGCAGCAGTTCGACGCAGGTCACGCCAAGGTCGCGGATGTAGCGGACCACCTCGGGGTTTGCCAGGCCGCGGAAGGTGCCGCGCAGCTCCTCCGGCACGCCCGGGTGCAGCTTGGTGAAGCCCTTGACGTGAGTTTCGTAGATCACCGTCTGGTCCCATGGCACGCGGGGCGCGCGGTCCTCGCCCCAGGTGAACGCCGGGTCGATGACGCGGCCCTTGGGCATGAACTTGGCGCTGTCGCGCTCATCGTAGGTGGTGTCGTCCTCGCCGAGGACATAGCCGAACACCTCGGGCGCCCAGGTGATCTGGCCGATGACCGCCTTGGCGTAGGGGTCGAGCACGAGCTTGTTCGGGTTGAAGCGGTGGCCGTTCTCCGGCTCGTAGGGGCCGTGGACGCGGTAGCCATAGACGGTGCCGGGGCGCGCATCCGGCAAGAAGCCGTGCCAGATCTCGTTGGTGTACTCCGGCAGGGCCACGCGGGCGATCTCGGTCTCGCCCGTGTCGTCGAACAGGCACAGCTCCACCTTGGTCGCGTTGGCGGAGAACAGGGAGAAGTTCACGCCGAGGCCGTTCCAGGTAGCGCCTTGGGGGAAGGGGCGGCCTTCCTGGATGGACGGGGTGATTGACTGGCTCATGCGGGGTCCTGCAAAGAATGAGCCTTTCAAGCGCTTCGGAAAGGATGTGGTTGCCACAATCCTTCAAGCCTGGAACACTTTGCCGACAAGGAAACTGGCTACAACCGTCTCAACGATTTAGCCTGAAGCACGCCGCAGCAGGCTTGCGAGATAGGGCATGTATACCGCGCCCAAAGCCGCTGCTGCAATGACTAGCGCAACCATC
This sequence comes from uncultured Acetobacteraceae bacterium, assembly GCA_964247035.1. GTDB lineage: Bacteria > Pseudomonadota > Alphaproteobacteria > Acetobacterales > Acetobacteraceae > LMUY01. The sequence continues at coordinate 3,956 of CAXTTH010000105.1, read as the reverse complement.
GTTGCACCCATGCCCCACACTGTTCCGCGTCCGGCTTTCAAGGCCAGGTCAGCACGAACTAGGGCGACATCTTCTTTGGTGGCAAGGTGACTTGTCCGCTCATCAAGCAAGGCTAGGTCAGCACGAACTAGGCCGATATCTTCGTTGGTGGCGAGGTGACTTGTCCGTTCATCGAGCCGCACGAGAAGAGGCTCGAGACGCGCCAGCATAGCCTCGATCGCAGATACGCGTCCTTCCATCCCAGGATCATGAGGGCCGCCGCCGCTACCTGCAACCTGGGGCGCAACGTTGACCGCCTGCGTTGTTCCAAGGCCAGAAGCCCCCGCCTTCGCAGGCCATGGCACAATATTTTCGCTCATTGACCAGCCTCATGGAGATACCAGGCAGCGGCCACATACTTGGCAACAATTATCCAGCAGCTACGTCGTGTTGCAGTGGCCGTTTCACGCGCGAGCTCGCGAACTGAGAGTGCTAACCCAGAGATAGCTGATACACTTTAACCTATTGACAAGTTTAGCTTCTTGAGGCACGACCTATCTCTAAGTTAGAACTCTCCGCGAACTTCGGTAACGCTCAGCTCTCCAATGGATAGGTACATTGCAGTTGGTAAGGCATACTTTTTAGAGTCGTCGGATAAGATCGTTCGACCAAACTGTCTGTTTGCCATTTCTGCATGCAAAAGCTCGTAGTCTGTCAAATTGGCACCGTGAAGTTCTACCCTAGTTAGGAAAGTCTTCATCGCGCGTTTTCCGGTGCAGATATCAGTCCTGTGTTGCAAGTCACCGATTTACAATCCTCTCTGAGCGATGATGGCTCCTGACTCTGACATTGCGCTTCACGTCGCTAACCGTTTGCCTCTTTCTTAAGGCAAGTCGGAGCTTACGTCGCCTGCGCCCGCACCGGCCTCACTCCCGCCGTCGCCTGCGGGTGCTGCGCCGTCGTCTTGGCCCAAGGGCTGTCCCGCCCGGCCAGCAGCAGGGCGATGCAGCCGGTCCACCCCGTCTGGTGCGCCGCGCCCAGGCCGCGGCCTGTGTCGCCATGGAAGTATTCGTTGAACACCAGGTTGTCGCAGAAATGCGGGTCGGTCTGCGCGATCACGTCCTCGCCGAAGCAGGCCCGGCGGCCGTCCGCGTCGCGCAGGAACAGCGATTTCAGCCGCTCGGCGAGCTGGTCCGCCACCTCCTGCAATGATGCCATGCGGCCCGAGCCGACCGGGCACTCCACCTGGAAGTCGTTGCCGTAGTAGCGCTGGAACTCCCGCAGGCTGTCAACCAGCAGGATGTTCACCGGCATCCACACCGGGCCGCGCCAGTTGGAGTTGCCGCCGAACGAGCGGGTGCTGCCCTCGCCGGGTTCGTAGCCGATACTGAAGCTGCGGCCGTCCAACTGCAGCACGTAGGGGTGCGCCTCGTGCGCCTTGGACAGGGCCCGCACGCCGTGGGGGGAGAGAAACTCCGCCGGGTCCAGCATCCGGCGCAGCAGCATTTTGACCCGGTGGCCGCGCAGCAGGGACAGCAGGTGGCGCTCGCCGGTGCCGGCCTCGCCCCAGCGGGAGATCAGGGCTGCGAGATCTGGGCGGTTGTCCAGGAAGAATTGCAGCCGCTCGCTGAACTCCGGCAGCGCCTCGAAGGCACGGCTGCCGATCACCTCCACCGCGAAGAGCGGAATCAAGCCGACGATGGTGCGGACTCGCAGCGGGATGGTCTCGGCGTCCGGCAGGTGCAGCACGTCATAGAAGAACTGGTCCTGCTGGTCCCACAAGCCGATGCCGCCGGTGCTGGTCATGGCCTCGGCGATGTACAGGAAGTGCTCGAAGAACTTGGTCGCCATGTCTTGGTAGGCGTCGTCCTCCAAGGCGAGCTCGAGGGCGATGCGCATCATGTTGAGCGCGAACATCGCCATCCAGGCGGTGCCGTCCGCCTGGTTGATGGTGCCGCCGGTGGGCAGCGGCTCGGAGCGGTCGAAGATGGCGATGTTGTCCAAGCCGAGAAAGCCGCCCTGGAAGATGTTCTGGCCGTCCGCGTCCTTGCGGTTCACCCACCAGGTGAAGTTCAGCAGCAGCTTGTGGAACGCCATCTCCAGGAATTTGCGATCGGCCACTCCCGTCATCATGCGGTCCATCTGGAACACCCGTAGCACCGCCCAAGCGTGTACCGGCGGGTTCACGTCGCCGAACGCCCACTCGTAGGCGGGGAGCTGGCCGTTCGGGTGCATGTAGCGTTCGCGCATCAGCAGCAGCAGTTGGGCCTTGGCGAACTCTGGATCGACCATGGCGAAGGTGACGGTGTGGAAGGCGAGGTCCCAGGCGGCATACCATGGATATTCCCAAGCGTCCGGCATGGAAACGATGTCGAGGTTGTCGATGTGGCGCCAATCCGAGTCACGGCCGCGCTTGCGCTCCGGCGGCGGGGTGGGCTGGCCGGGGTCGCCCTGCAGCCAGCGGCGCACGTCCAGGCCGTAGAACTGCTTGGACCACAGCATCCCCGCCAGCGCCTGGCGTTGCACCAGGCGAGCGTCCGGGTCGGGCATGCCGCGCTGCAGGGCGGCGTAGAAGGCGTCGGCCTCGGCCCGCCGGCCCTCCATCAGCGGGTCGAACCAGGCGAACGCATCGTCCGTCGCCTCCGGGCGGAAGCGCAGGCGCAGCGTGGCCTTGCCGCCGGCTGGGATGTCGAGCAGGACGTGGGCGGCGCACTTGGTGCCGCGGCGCAGGCTGCTGACGGCGTCGCGGCGGCCATGCACCACGCAATCGTTGATGCCGTCCTTGAACGGGCCGGGCAGGGATGCGCCATACAGCCTGTTGGCGTTGGTCTCGTTCTCGCAAAACAGCCACTCAGCGCCGGGCGCGTCCATCTCGCAGGTGCGGACCCGTCCCAATGACGGATGGCTGGCCCGCACCCGGCTGCCCTGCAAGGAAAGCAGCGGCTTCGGCTGGCCCGGCGTCCAGCTCCAAGTGTTGCGGGACCAGAGCTGCGGCAGCACGTGCAGCGATGCCGGGTCCGGCCCGCGGTTGTGCACCGTCACCTGCATCAGGATGTCGTCGGTGGAGGCCTTGGCGTATTCGACCGACACGTCGAAGTAGCGGCGCTCGTCGAAGATGCCGGTATCGACCAGCTCGAACTCGCGCTCCTGCGCCGTGCGGGCTGCGTTCTCCTGGATCAAGCGGTTATAGGGAAAGGCCGCCTGCGGATATTTGTAGAGCATCCGCATGTAAGAGTGGGTGGGGGTGCCGTCCAGGAAGTAGTACAGCTCCTTCACGTCCTCGCCGTGGTTGCCCTGGGCGTTGGTCAGGCCGAACAGGCGTTCCTTCAGGATGGGATCGACGCCGTTCCACAGCGCCAGGCCGAGGCACCAGCGCAGCCTGTCGTCGGCGAACCCGGCCAGCCCGTCCTCGCCCCAGCGATAGGCGCGGCTGCGGGCGTGGTCGTGCGGGAAATACTCCCAGGCGGTGCCGCCGGGGCTGTAATCCTCGCGCACCGTGCCCCACTGGCGCTCGCTGAGATATGGCCCCCAGCGCCGCCAGCCCTCGCCGCGCCCCACGGCCAGCAGGCGCTGGCCCTCGGCGGTGTCGAAGATCGGGTCAGCGTCCATCGGCGACTCCAAGCATGGCTTCGATGCGGATCAGCTCGCCCAGCGACCAGGCCTGGAACGGGCAGCCGCCCGGCGCGTGCGGGGCGTCGCCATCGGCCACCTCCGACAGGTGGCCCAGCCCGGCAGTGCCCAAATGCGCATGCAATGGCGGCAGGAACCGCGCGCGGCCTTCCGCCTTCGCCTCTGCCGTGCCGCCGCGGACGGCGAGCCAGGCGGCGACGAACGGGCCGAGCAGCCAGGGCCAGACGGTGCCCTGGTGATACGCGCCGTCCCGCGCGGCCGGGCCGCCGCGGTAATGGTGGCAGTAGGCAGGGTCCTCCGGCGCCAGGGTGCGCAGGCCGAGCGGGGTCAGCAGCGTGCGCTCCGCC
>CAXTTH010000104.1:0-7077 GCA_964247035.1 uncultured Acetobacteraceae bacterium | reverse complement strand
AAGCTAAGACCATCGCAGCCTGAAAAGGCTGGATCAGATCAGAACCGAACAAGCCACGGCAGAAGGCCAACCTTCCAACCAATTCAAGCCACCCGCGCACAGGTCTCGTTAGCTTGCAAACCTGCTAAAATTCCAAGCACACCTTGCCGAAATGCGCCCCGCTGGCCTGATAGCGAAAAGCATCCGCCATCTCGCGCAGTGGGTAGCTGCGGTCAATTACCGGCTTGAACCCGGTCGCCTCGATCGCCCGCACCATGTCTGCCTGCTCTCGCCGGCTACCCACGATCAAACCTTGCAGCCTTGCCTGCCTGGCCATCAGCGCACCTGTCGGCACTTCGCCACCTCGCCCTGTCAGCACGCCGATGAGCGCAATCCGTCCGCCTACTCGAACGGCTGTGATTGACTGCGCCAGGGTGCCGGGTCCGCCCACCTCCACCACGTGGTCCACGCCGCGCCCGTCGGTCCAGTTCCGCACTTGGGCGCCCCAGTCGGAGTGCTGCTTGTAGTTGATCGTGTGGTCGGCCCCGAGTGCCCGCGCCCGCTCCAGCTTGGCGTCCGACGAGGACGTGGCCACTACGGCAGCGCCCATCAGCTTGGCCATCTGCAACGCCATGATCGACACGCCGCCTGTGCCCAGCACCAGCACCGTGTCGCCAGCCTTGAGGCTGCCCTCCACCACCAAGGCCCGCCACGCCGTCAACCCGGCGGTGGTGAGCGTCGCTGCCTCGGCATGGCTGAACCCTTGCGGAGCTTTGGTAAAGTGGGTTGCCGGGCAAGTCACGACCTGCCGTGCATAACCATCCACGCCATCGCCGGGCACGGTGGAGAAGTCTCCGAGCGTGGCCGGGCCGTCCTGCCAGGTAGGAAAGAAACAGGATACGACAAAGTCGCCCGGCCGAAACTCGGCGACTTCAGCCCCAACGGCTTCCACCACCCCCGCCCCGTCTGACATTGGGATACGTCCATCCGCCTTCCAGCCCGGCGTGCTGACGACGCCGAGGTCATGGTAGTTCAGCGAACTGGCGTGCAGCCGAACCCGGATTTCATCAGCAGCGGGGGTGCCGGGATCGGGCAGATCAGCGGGGTGGAGATTATCCAGCCCGCCTGGCGAGTGCAGCGTGATGGCGTCCATGCATCGTCTCCTCGGGTTCGACGATGCGACGTGCTGGGCTGTGGCAGAGTTCCACGCCGGATGTCAGCTTGCCGGCCGGGCCTGACCGGCGACTTTCCGGATGCGCCTTGAGCCAGCGCCACGGGATTACTGGCCAGGGTGGCGCAGCGGACGAGAATAGAACGCATGGCCTCAGCCGACCTGGATGTCCAAGTCCACCTCCGTGCAGACCCGGTTGCGGCCCATGTCCTTGGCCCGGTAAAGGGCGGCGTCCGCTCGTTCGATGAGGGCGGTCGTGCTTTCGCCCGGACGGTGCTGCGCCACGCCAACCGAGACGGTGATGGTGCCGGTCGTCTGGGTGGTGCGGTGGATCAGGTGCTTGCTGCTCAGCGCTTCGCAGATTTGCTGCCCGACCACGGCGCCGGCCCACATGTCCGCACCCGTCAAGACGACGGCGAATTCCTCACCGCCGTAGCGGGCCACCGTGTCGCGGCCCTTCACGTTGTCTGCCAGCAGGCGTGCGACCAGGCGCAACACCAAGTCTCCGGTACGGTGGCCATAGGTGTCGTTGAAGTGCTTGAAGTGGTCCACGTCCAGCAGCAGCACGCTGACCACCATGGCCGGGTTGCTGCGGGACTGCGCCACGGCGCGCTTGAGCCGGGCCCCGAATGCCTTGCGGTTGGGGATGCCCGTGAGTGCATCCGTCGTGGCTTCCTGCTTCACGTCTGCCAACGACTGCCGTAGCTTGGAAATGCGCGTGCTGGCCCAGGAAAGCTGATGTTCCAATTCGCGGTTGCGCTCGGCGGCTCGGGTGGTCTCAGCGGTCAAGCTGGACACCGCCTTGAGCAGACCGCAGACGGTCGCGTCGTCGCTGAGGTGCTTTGCCCAGTGCGCGAGGGTGTCTCCGTATCCCTGCAGCGCTGCCTGGCCCAGCTTCACCTGGGCCACCAAGGCGTCAGCCACGGTTTCGATCTCGCCGGCGCGGTCTCGAACCACATCAGGGTTCGGGGCGGCGCAAGCCACGAACTCGGCATGCAGGGTTTCCATGATGGCCGTGGTCAGCTGAGTACGGCGCCCTAGGATTCCGGTTAATCGCTCCGTCAAAGCCGGATTGGCGCCGGACCGGTGGCTGAACCAGACCTCGTAGGCGTGCGGCGTGGGAATGACAGCATGGTAGTGCAGCTCAGCCCACGCTGCGGACGCAAGCCGGCAGAGTCGCGCCGCCGGGTCGCCGCCAATTTGCGGTGCTGGAACCAGACTTTCCGACTCAAGCAGTTGATTCGGCATCGCTTCCCCGGCTCAGTCTACGCAGGATGACCCAGCCAGCTTTCCGCCCAGTTAACCAGAAAGCTGCTTGAACTGAAACAAACTAAGAAGCCGGTCACGAAAACTTCCAGGAGGCGCGAACAGCGCCGGGCTGTCAGCCATTGCAGCGCAAACGAACGCTTAATGGCATGGCCCGCAGCGGTTCGCCGTTTTGCCGCCTGCTCAGCGCTGTTGCCTCAGTGCAGCGAATACCTATGTTATTAACGCTGGTATAATGCTTTATAAGCGATCGGTCCGATTGGGCGGAGAGGACTTGCATGCAGAACCGCGCCATGGCCTTGATCCGCCCGCTGCATGCCCCGTTGCGAAATGCCATCCTTGCAAAGTTGCCGGACGACGAACTGGGGCAGGTGTGGCCGTTGCTCACACGATCCTGTCTCGTGCCGCGCCAGGTGCTGATCGACTACCGTCAAGTGACCGAGCACGTCTTCTTCATGGAAAACGGCATCGTTTCGCTCGTTGCTGAGTCGTTGCCAGGGCGGGCAGCAGTGCAGGTCGCGATGATCGGACGCGAGGGCATGGTTGGCAGCCAAGCCCTTTTGGGCCGAGACCATGGCGCGTTCGTGGCCTGTGTCACCCAAATCCCTGGCTTCGCCTACCGCTTGCCGATCAGCGTACTGCAGTGCCTGATCCAATCATGTCCGGCACTGGCCGAATCGTGCCTGAAAGCAGCGGATGCGCTACTGTGCCAAACAATGGAGACGGCTGCCTGCAACGCCCGCAACAGCATAGCCGAACGTTTTGTCCGCTGGTTACTGATGGCCGATGACCGAGTCGATGGATCTGAGCTTTGCATTACGCATGAAGCGTTGTCGAACATCTTGGGCGTACGCCGCTCCAGCATAACGATCGTTGCGTCCAGCCTGCAGGAAGCGGGACTCGTGCGCGTCAGCCGCGGCAGGATCACGATATTGAACAGGGCTGAACTGGAGCGGCAGGCCAGCCTGCCATCGGGGGCAGCTATCCCGAAATCATCTGCACAAAATGCGAACGCTTGGAACACGGCTGCGCTGGCGCCAGTGCGCTGAGCATATTCTTTGGTTTCGGGCACGTGTCAGGCTGCATTGTGCAGCATGGTGTTGCAGGCCGCTAAGATTTCGCCCGGCAAGTCAGCCAGGGAGATTTGGCGCTCCACAGCCAGGATTTCAAACGCCACTTTTGGCATGCCATACACCACGCTGCTGGCCGCATCCTGGCCGAATGTGCGCGCTCCAGCCTGCCGCATGGCGAGCAAGCCACTGGCGCCGTCTCGGCCCATGCCCGTCAATATGACGCCTATCCCGCGAGAACCCGCCGCTCTTGCCACCGATGCGAACAGCACGTCCACCGAAGGGCGGTGGCCATTGACTAGGTCCTGTTTCGGCAAAGTGCAGTGCCACTGCCCGTTGCTGCCTGACACCGCCAGGTGACGCCCGCCGGGCGCCACAAACACTTGACCTGGCAGCAATGCCGCACCCTCCTCCGCCTCGGTGACGTGGGCTGCGCTGCATTGGTTCATTCGGAGCGCGAAGCTGCGGGTGAATCCTTCCGGCATATGCTGGGCGATCACGGTCGGAGGACAATTTGCGGGAAAGCGGGAGACAATGGCCAACAGAGCCTCTACGCCACCGGTTGACGCGCCCAAGGCCACCAGGCGACCATTCGGCTCAAACAGGATCGGAGATGAGCCAGGCGCTGCAGCGCGGATGTGCTCGCCAGCGATGCCGCGCGGCCGAGAACTCCAAGCGTGCACGTTGGCCGCGGCTGCAGCGCGCACAATCTCCGGCAAACGAGAGAAACTTTCGCCCAAGCCTGGCTTTGCCACGCAGTCCACTGCGCCCAACTCCAGCGCTTGCAGCGTCTTCTTGGCGCCCTTGCCTGTCAACATGGAAACCATCACAACGGGCATCGGATGTGTTCGCATCAGGCGGCTTAGGAACTCCAAGCCGTCCATGCCGGGCATCTCGATGTCAAGGGTGATCACGTCCGGTTCCATCGCCCGGATCAAAGCCTGCGCTTCGACTGAGTTGGCAGCCTTGCCCACTATGGCAATGTCGTTGTCTTGGCCCAGCGCACGTCCGATCATGCTGCGCATGGTTGCAGAATCATCGACGACAACGACACGGACCAAGCCGCTGCCCGGCCTTGGGTGCGTCACGGCATGCCTCGGCGCTGGTAGATCGTGGTGCCGACCATGTCGAATCGGGCGGCTGCAGGCCCGCTAAGCTTCTCGGATCGTCCTATGTAGAGCAAGCCTTGGCTGGCCAGGTAGGGCGGGAAACGCTGCCACATCGCCTCTTGCGTTGCAGCATCAAAATAGATGGCGACGTTGCGGCACATGATGATGTCGAACGGGCCGCGCACCGGCCAGCTGCCGACCAAGTTAAGCGGGCGGAACAGCACAAGACGGCGCACTGCATCATTCAGGACGAAGGTGCCATTCGCCGCCGGGTCAAACCATCTCGACCGCAGGTTAGCCGGCACGTGCTCAAGGCACTCCATTCCGTAGCTGCCGGCGGCAGCTTGGGCCAGGGCGTCAGGGTCTATGTCCGTGGCGATCACCCGCACGTCAAGCCGCGGCGCGTTGGGGGCCAGTTGCAGAACGGTGAGCGCGATCGAGTAGGGTTCCTGTCCGGTAGAACAACCTGCTGACCAAATGCGCACGCGACGGCCACGCTGGGCCGCCTGAAGCAGGTGCGGCAGCGCACCGACGCGCAAATGGTCGAAATGGTGCGGCTCCCGAAAGAACCGCGTGAAGTTGGTGGTGAGCGCGGCCACCATGCGCCCCCGCTCCTCACGGCCATGCGAGGATTCGAGCAAGGCCCTGTATTGCGCGAAATCCGACAAACTCAACGCGCGCAGCCGTTTGGTCAGGCGGGAATACAGCAACACCGCTTTGCCTGGCCCGAGCGCGATTCCTGCCTCATGGCGCAGTATGGCGGCAAGCGCCTCGAAGTCGACGGCAGCCAAGTTGTACTCGCCTTCCACCAAGCTGGCTCTCGCAGCCACTCCGACTGTCATCGAACTCCAGGCCACATATAGCCAAGGCTCAACCTAGCCATGCATAGCCCTTACGACTAACATATGAAGGCGAAATCCGCGGCAGTAGGATGGATAACGAACCCATGCATGCTCCTGGTTGCGGAGCAGTCTCAGGCAGATGCCACAACAAAAGGTAAATACCCGACTCGGGGCGCCATGGCGTGCTCGCAACGCAAGCAATTCATGTCCTGCAACGCCTTAAAGCAATCGGGCTTAGGCAAATATTGGCGTCCAGCCTTGTCTGGTGTATGAGGCAGACCGGCTGGGATTCGGTGATACCCAGCGCAGACGTTCCAAAGCCGTGGCAAGGCCCCGACCCATAGATCGCGGTCATGCTCCTTACCTGAAAAGTGCTTATGGCCCCTTCGTCGACTCAAAGCGATCCTGAAACCCCGAACATGGAGGCTGACGAGGCGCGCATGCGTCGCTCCCTTGAACGTGCCGGAGGCCCACAACCAGCAGTGCGCCCGCAGACCGCCGCAGGTTTTGACAATTTCCAGTCGCGCGGCCCCGTGACACGGCCTCGGCAGCGTTTCGTGCAAGATGGCGAAGTGCCGGTGACCCTTGTTGGCCGGCCTCGCCAGGGTGAACCCGGCCCGGTATCGCAGAGTCGGCTTGCCGCATCGGAGTCCGCCTTGGCGACCGAGAGGACGGCTCGAATCAAGGTCGAGCGCTCCTTGCAAGCGGCCTTGACCACCTTGCAGGATCTGCAAACCAAGCAGCGCCATGCAGAGTTTGCGCAACGCGAAGCCTTGCAAGCCGCCATTGCCGAGCGCCAGGTCACCGAAGTTCGGCTCGCGGAAGCTGACGCTCGGCTGGCAGAGTACACTGTTCTCGCTGCCGGGCTGGAGGCAGAACTGGCGGTTTTGCGTGCCACCCTGCCCATTTCTGCAACACAAGCTCAGTCTGTGCCTGAAATCCCGCCCAAGCCCAAGCCCAAGCGCGGGCCTGGCAAAGTGCGCAAACCAGGCACTGCCCGCACGCCGCGAGAGCCCAAACCAGTCAAGTGGTGGCTCGGCCAAACAACCAAGGCACGTGCGCCCAAGCTAGGTTAGGTACCGCTTTGCTCCCAAGCTTACGCGCCTTATTTGACCAAGATGCACGCTGAAAGCCGGAAAATAGCTGTCATGGATACCGGAAAGCAGCTGATTTGCGCACTTTGCGGCCGCTTCATGCCAGAAACAGCTCGCTCATCGCTGCATCATCTTACGCCCAAGCTGAAAGGTGGCACGCATCAGGGCATCGTAAGGCTACATCAGATATGCCATTCGGCCATACACGCGCGCTATACGGAAACCGAGATCGCTCGCCGCCTTGCCGATCCAGCCTCTCTGCGGAGTAACCCTGAACTGGCCCGATTTGTCGCTTGGGTACGGACCAAGCCGGATAATTTCTACGCGCCCACCCAGCGGGCGCGTGACCGAACAGCAAAATGGAAATGAAGACTGAGATGCGCTGGCCTTTCACGGTAACCCGCAACGCTCATCTAATCACGCCCATTAGAACATGGCGGCGCGCCTGTCAGCTGAAATTGCCCATGTAGTGCTAAAGTGTGATAACCTTGTGTCCGTCATATCCTGAGTTGGCGAGGTAGTTGGTGCATTCCTGGGGCGTGTAGC
>CAXTTH010000103.1:0-7096 GCA_964247035.1 uncultured Acetobacteraceae bacterium | reverse complement strand
GGAGCTGCTGAATGAACCTGACGCCGCGCGAGAAGGACAAGCTGCTGGTCGCCATGGCCGCCGAGGTCGCCCGCCGCCGCCTGGCCCGCGGCGTCAAGCTCAACCACCCGGAAGCCGTGGCGCTGATCAGCGACTTCGTGGTGGAGGGCGCGCGCGATGGCCGCTCCGTCGCCGACCTCATGCAGCACGGCGCTCACGTGCTGACGCGGGACCAGGTGATGGAAGGCATTGCCGAGATGATCGCCGACGTGCAGGTGGAGGCGACCTTCCCCGACGGCACCAAGCTCGTCACCGTGCACGAGCCGATACGTTGAAGGTGGGCCGATGATCCCTGGTGAGGTCATCACCCTGGACGGCGACATCGCCATCAACGCCGGCCAGCCCCGCACCACCCTCACCGTGGCCAACACCGGGGACCGCCCGATCCAGGTCGGCAGCCACTATCACTTCGCCGAGGCGAACCCGGCGTTGCAGTTCGACCGCGCCCTCGCCCGCGGCCAGCGCCTGGACGTCGCCGCCGGGTCCGCGGTGCGGTTCGAGCCGGGCCAGGCGCGCGAGGTGGCGCTGGTGCCGTTCCGCGGCGCGCGACAGGTCCACGGCTTCCGCGGCGGCGTGATGGGCGCGCTGTGAGCATCACCCGCCGCGCCTACGCCGACATGTATGGCCCCACCACGGGGGACCGCGTGCGCCTGGCCGACACGGACCTGTTCATCGAGGTTGAGCGGGACTTCACCACCTACGGCGAGGAGGTGAAGTTCGGCGGCGGCAAGGTGATCCGCGACGGCATGGGCCAGTCCCAGCGCAGCCAGGCCGAGGGCGCGGCCGACACCGTCATCACCAACGCGCTGATCCTGGACCACTGGGGCATCGTCAAGGCCGACGTGGCGCTGGCCGATGGCCGCATTGCCGCCATCGGCAAGGCCGGCAACCCGGACGTGCAGCCCGGCATCACCATCATCATCGGCCCCGGCACCGAGATCATCGCCGGCGAGGGCAAGATCCTCACCGCGGGCGGGGTAGATTCGCACATCCACTTCATCTGCCCGCAGCAGGTGGAGGACGCGCTGGCCTCCGGCGTCACCACCATGGTCGGCGGCGGCACCGGCCCGGCTAGCGGCACCGCCGCCACCACCTGCACGCCGGGCCCCTGGCACCTCGCCCGCATGTTGCAGGCCGCGGAAGGCTTGCCGGTGAACCTCGCCTTCGCCGGCAAGGGCAACGCCTCCCGCCCGGCCGCGCTGGAGGAGATGCTGCGGGCCGGCGCGTCCTGCCTGAAGCTGCACGAAGACTGGGGCACCACGCCCGCCGCCATCGATTGCTGCCTCTCGGTCGCGGACCGGTTCGACGTGCCGGTGATGATCCACACCGACACGCTGAACGAGGGCGGCTTCGTGGAGGACACCATCGCCGCCTTCCAGGGCCGCACCATCCACGCCTTCCACACCGAAGGCGCCGGTGGCGGCCACGCGCCGGACATCCTGCGGGTGGCCGGCCTGCCCAACGTGCTGCCCTCCAGCACCAACCCGACCCGGCCCTACACCTCCAACACGCTCGACGAGCACTTGGACATGCTCATGGTATGCCACCACCTGGACCCGAATATCCCAGAGGACGTGGCGTTCGCCGAGAGCCGCATCCGCCGCGAGACCATCGCCGCCGAGGACATCCTGCACGATTTGGGCGCCATCAGCATGATCAGCTCGGACAGCCAGGCGATGGGCCGGGTGGGCGAGGTCATCATCCGCACCTGGCAGACCGCGCACAAGATGAAGCGGCAGCGCGGCCCGCTCCCCGGCGACGGCGCGGCCGACAACGCGCGGGCGAAGCGCTATGTCGCCAAGTACACCATCAACCCGGCCATCGCGGCGGGCATCAGCCACGAGGTGGGCAGCGTGGAGCCGGGCAAGCTGGCCGACCTTGTGCTGTGGTCGCCCGCGTTCTTCGGGGTGAAGCCGGACCTGGTCATCAAGGGCGGCATGATCGTCTGCGCCCCGATGGGGGACCCGAACGCCTCCATCCCCACCCCGCAGCCGGTGCACTACCGCCCGATGTTCGGCGCCTATGGCGGCGCGCTGGCCGCAACCTGCATCACCTTCCTCTCCGCCGCCGCGATGGACGCCGACATCGGCCGCACCCTGGGGCTGCGCCGGATGCTGTCCGCCGTGCGGGATACCCGCGGCGGCATCGGCAAGCGCTCCATGATCCACAACGACGCGACGCCGCACATCGAGGTGGACCCGGAGACCTACGAAGTGCGGGCAGACGGCGTGCTGCTGACCTGCGCGCCGGCCGAGGTTCTGCCGATGGCGCAACGGTATTTCCTGTTTTAGGGTGGCGTCGATGACCTTCAACAAAGCCAAGTTCATCGAGGAACTGGACAAGGCGGACGTTTTCACGCCCGCCCAGGTCCGCGCGCTGGCAGACGCGCTCGAGGCGTCGATCTCCGAAGCACCGAAGCCGGGCTACTGGGCTGCCAGGCTCGGCATTCCGCCCTTCGAGACCCGGCGCTGATGCTCCGCTCCACCAAGATCCTTCCTGCCGGCGCCTGGAACCAGGCGCTGGAAGACGACCGGGTGCTGATCGACTTCGACCGCCGCCACCGCCGCCGGGTCGTGCTGCCGACCGAGGCAGGCGAGGACATCCTGCTCGACCTGCCGCAAGCGGTGCGGCTGCGCGACGGCGACGCGCTGCAAGCTGATGACGGCCGCCTCGTCCGCGTGGTGGCCCGGCCGGAGCCGGTGCTGGACATCCACGCCCACGGCCCGGCGGAGCTGGTGCGGATCGCCTGGCACCTCGGCAACCGCCACTTGCCGATGCAGCTGCTGGGCGAGCGCATCCGCATCCGGGCGGACCACGTGATCGCCGACATGGTGCGGGGCTTAGGCGGGCATGTGGAGGCGGTAGACGCGCCGTTCGATCCGGAAGGTGGGGCGTATGCGAGTGTTCCGCATCACTCCCACGAAACTTGAATAACAGCCAATGCCGCTCTGGCGCAGTTGGATCATGTCGATTGGTGTCGCGACGCTTATCTGCCTCGCGCTAGATGTGCTCTGCTTCATGCATCTTGCGACAGAACCATGGTGGATCGTTTGCGCTTCCATGCCTTATCTTGCATTGATCGCGGCATGGAGGATCGCCCTTCCTCTGACATTTGGATGGGCTGTTCGCGTTCTCATGCTCGGCCCAAGCCGCACTTCCAGTCGCCGAGCCGCCAGCGCAGGGTTATTGGGATGTGCCTGGCTGTTGGCCTACCTGGCAGTGGACCCACCCCGATATCCGGCGCCTTATCAATTCACAACCGTAGTCGTGCAGAACGATGTCGTGTTGGAGCAGCACATCTCGCCAGCACCTAGTCCGCCGAAGTCGGGCTGGCCACCACTTGGGACAAATTACCTCCCTTATGGAGAAGCGGTAGTTGCTGTGGTTGTGGGCATGATAGCAACAGGGCGTAGAACTGCTGCAACAGCATGACGCTCTCGCTTTTGCTTACCTGGCTCTCCCCAACATTTCCAACCGGCGGCTACGCCTACAGCCACGGCCTCGAATGGGCTGTTGATATGGGGGACGTGCGCGACGAGGCGAGCGCAGCCGGTTGGTTGACAGGCTTGCTGAGCCATGGACCAGGCTGGACAGACGCCATCCTGCTGCGCCACGCCCACCGCTGCCGCACGCCAGCGGATTTGGCGGCCGTGGCAAGCCTTGCGGCTGCGTCCCAGCCCAGCGCTGAGCGCCGCTTGGAGTCGATGGCCCAAGGCACCGCCTTCGCCCTCGCAGCCCAAATCTGGGGCGCGCCTCTGCTGGCCGCCCAACTGGGCCAGGTCGCCTATCCCGTGGCGCTCGGCGCGCTCGCCGCCGCCCACGTCGTGCGGGAGGATGACGCCACCCTCGGCCTGCTGCACGCCTTCACAGCCAACCTCGTCTCCGCCGCGGTGCGCCTCGTCCCGCTCGGCCAGACCGCCGGGCTGCGCATCCTGGCCGGCCTCGCCCCCACCATCGCTGCCATGGCGGTCGAAACCGCCTACGCCACCCTGGACGACATCGGCGGCGCGTGCTTTCGCTCTGACATCGCCTCCATGCGCCACGAAACCCAGTACACGAGGCTGTTCCGCACATGACCAGTGAACACGGCCCGCTCCGCGTGGGCGTCGGCGGCCCGGTCGGCTCCGGCAAGACGGCGCTGATGGACGCGCTGTGCCGCACCCTCTCGCCCCGCTACGACATCGCCGCCATCACCAACGACATCTATACCAAGGAGGACGCCGAGTTCCTCACCCGCGCCGGGTCGCTCGCCCCCGACCGCATCCTCGGCATCGAGACCGGCGGCTGCCCGCACACCGCCATTCGCGAGGACGCCAGCATCAACCTCGCCGGCATCGCCGAGCTGCGCCAGCGCTTCCCCGCGCTGGACCTGATCCTGATCGAGAGCGGCGGCGACAACCTGGCCGCCACCTTCAGCCCCGAGCTCGCCGACCTCACCCTCTACGTCATCGACGTGTCGGCCGGCGACAAGATCCCCCGCAAGGGCGGACCCGGCATCACCCGCAGCGACCTGCTGGTCATCAACAAGACCGACCTCGCCCCCCACGTCGGCGCCAGCCTCGAGGTGATGGACCGCGACAGCCGCCGGATGCGCGGCGAGCGGCCCTTCGTGTTCACCAACATTCGGGCAGGCGAAGGCGTCGCCGCCGTCGCCTCGTTCGTGGAACGCGCGGGCGGGCTGGCGCGCTGAGCCCTGAAGGAGAAACGCCCATGAAGACGCATGGCATGCGGGTGCACCAGTACGGCGGCCCGGAGGAGCTGCGTTGGGAGGAGTATGACGTCCCGCCACCCGGCCCCGGCCAGGTGTTGTTGCGCCACACGGCGGTTGGGCTGAACTACATCGACGTGTATCAGCGCACCGGGCTGTATCCGCAGTCCATGCCATTCGTCCCCGGCTCCGAGGCCGCCGGCGTGGTGGAGGTGCTGGGCGAGGGCGTCACCGCCGTCGCTGCCGGGGAGCGTGTCGCGTATGCCGGGCCGATCGGCGCCTACTGCGAGCACCGGCTGATCGCGGCCGACCGGCTGGTGCGGCTGCCGAACTCCATCGACGATCGCACGGCCGCGGCGATGATGCTGCAAGGCATGACGGTACAGTACCTGCTTCATCGCAGCCATGCGGTGCAGCGCGGCGACACCATCCTGGCCCACGCCGCAGCCGGCGGGGTGGGGCTGATCCTGTGCCAGTGGGCGCATTCCCTCGGGGTCACGGTGATCGGCACCGTGTCCACGCCAGCCAAGGCCGATCTGGCCCGGGCGCATGGCTGCCACCACCCTTTCGTGCTGGGCGAGACGGATTTCGTGGCGCGGACCATGGAGCTGACCGGCGGCGAAGGCGTGCCCGTGGCGTACGACAGCGTCGGCCGCGACACGTTCCACCGCTCGCTGGCCTGTCTGCGCCCGACCGGCACGCTCGTGCTGTTCGGCCAGTCCTCCGGCCCGGTGGAGCCGATCGACCCCAACATCCTGCAGCGTGGCTCCTTCTTCCTGACCCGACCCACCCTGGCCACCTTCGTGGCCAAGCGGGCGGACTTGGAAGCGATGGCGGCGGACCTGTTCGCAGCCGTCGCATCCGGCGCGGTGCGGATCGCGGTCAACCAGAGCTATCCCTTGGCGGATGCCGCTCGCGCGCACGTGGACCTGGAGGCCCGGCGCACCACCGGCTCCAGCGTGCTCACCGTATGACGGGATCCTGAGTGTCCGAACCGCGGGTCAAGGCCAAGCTATGGGTGCAGATGGCGCTGCGCCTGGGGCAGGGGGCGGCGCGCGCCGGCGTGGTAGTCCGTAGCGGCGACCCGGACGCCGGCGGCGTGCTGGTGGTGCTGCGGGGACGGGACGGGCTGGTCGTGCTGTCCCAGGTGCGGGCGGGCGAGGGCGAGGCGGCTTGGTTGCGCGGCACGGGGGAGGTGCCGGTAACGGAGACGGCGGCGGACGCTTACATCGCACGCCAGTGCGGTTTCGACCCCGACCTTTGGGTGCTGGAGTTCGAGGCGCCGGATTACCTGCCGCCGTTCAGCGGCAAGATCGTCTGAGCCAAACTGTAACCATTCGTTCACTGTTGCTTGATCGCTAAAGTGTCTGTTGCCGCACCGCCACAGTATTGCGGAATTAGCCACAATACCCTCCCAACCAGGATTTGCCGTGGTAATGTGCATTCACCGAGAGCCGGCAGGGTGAGTGTTCGGCCGTCGAGTGGTTGGCTGCGCGCGAGCGCAAATAATGTTTGAGGAGAGTAAAGAATGAAGCTCCGCAATGCGTTGCTGGCAGTGACCATCCTGGCCGTGCCTGTAGCCTTCCTGGCTGCATCCGCAGCCCAGGCCCAACCGGCCGATGGCCTGTACATCGGCGCTGGTGCCGGCGGCAACATCCTCCAGACCGAGGCGGTGCGCCGCATCAGCAACGGCCCGGCCAACTTCGGCCGCGGCACGGACTACCGGTTCGACGCTGGCCCCATCGTCGTCGCCAGCGTCGGATACGGCCTTGGCCGGTTGGTGGAGCAGGTGGGCCTCCCGGACATCGCGTTCCTGACAGGCTTCCGCATTGAGTTGC
The DNA here is from genome assembly GCA_964247035.1 of uncultured Acetobacteraceae bacterium. Lineage (GTDB taxonomy): Bacteria > Pseudomonadota > Alphaproteobacteria > Acetobacterales > Acetobacteraceae > LMUY01. The sequence goes on along the minus strand of CAXTTH010000103.1, from coordinate 511 downwards.
AGGGCGCGTTTTACGATAACAGGATCAACGGCTTGAAGAACGGCGGGGCCGGCGGCGTGCAGACGACCTCCGCCGGTGGCGACCAATACAAGTATGGCGCGTTCGTCAACGTCCTGTATGACGTGCCGCTCAAGTCATTCGGCATTGACTCCCCTGTCTTCCCGTATATCGGGGTTGGCGGCGGCTACCTGCACAATCAGTACAACAACCTGCATGTCACGACGGTCAACCCCAGCGGCACAACGGCTCAGTATCTGCGCAGCGGCGGGCAGAACGATAATGCCGCGGCTCAAGCCATCGTCGGCGTCTCGTTTCCGGTGGATGGGCTGACGCCCGGCCTGTCGTTCACCGCTGAGTACCGCTTCATGAGCGAGATCGGCGGCAGCTCCATCAAGGAGCAATACTTCGCACCCCGCGTCGCCATCGGCACCAAGCAGAAGTTCGCAACGGACGACTTCAACCACAGCATCCTGGTCGGCGTTCGCTATGCCTTCGGCACGCCCACCCCGCC
>CAXTTH010000102.1:0-7128 GCA_964247035.1 uncultured Acetobacteraceae bacterium | reverse complement strand
CCGCCGAACGCCGCGCGCACCGCCGCCGCGCGAATAGCAGCGGCGGCGATACTCTCGGTCGAGGCCGGGTCGTACGCCAAGGCAGCGCCGCCGCAATGGCAGCCCGGCGGGTGGGAGAGGGGCGCACGGGGCACGAGGGAACTCCGGGAAATCGTTTGCGCGGCAAGAAACAGAGCGGACTGAGCAAGGCCCGTGCCAAATAAGCCGGCCCCTGGGTTCGTGCAGCCGGCCAGGCCAGCTCTCATCAGGCCTGCTTCTTGGCAATCCTGATGCGGGCGGCATTGCGCCGGTTGGCAATGCGGCCGAGGGCAATCCTGAGCGGGAGTTCGTCGATCTCCTTGGGGTCCCAGTCCTCCAGGTATTCGGCGATTTCGGCGTGGTCCGGGCGCCCGGGGTCGGCCAGGGCGTCGAGCATGTCGTAGTAGCCTGGGATGCCACCGCAATCCTCGGGCGGGCAGCCCCATTCGCCGCCAACATAGTGGGGATAGGAGACGCCAGGTTGGCCGGGGCGGATTTTGGTGACGGTGAGCCGGTGCTCCCAGCTGTCGCCGAAATCATACATGTAGTCGATCGTGGTCTTGCGCGGCTTCAGCACGTCGCGCAAGCGGACCTTGATGGCCTCCGTGCGCGGCACCGCGCCCCAGTTCTCGTCCATCGGCAGCCCGTATCTCTGCTCGCCGATGGTGAATTCCCACAGATGCTTGTCGAGCCAGCCCATGGTGATCTGCACGATGTCGTGCAGCACCTTAAGCGTGATGGAAGTCGGCACCTCCACTTCGCGCCAGATCGGCGGGTCGGTGTCCAGCAGCACGATCCGGATCGTACCGACCTGGTTGAAGCTGTCCGCGGCCGTGGTGTCCGCGGGGGCTTTGCTCGGGCTCATGCCGCCAGTTTGGCAGCCTGTTCCGCGCAGTTCCAGTTCGCACCCGGACTTGTGAGCGCGATCACTCGCGGACGAGCACGCGGTCCACTAGAAAGGAGGCCAGCCCGCCGGCCACGAAGTCCCGCCGCAGCGCCGCCTCGTCGTATTCGTGCTCGACCCAGTGCAGAAAGGGCACCCTGCCTTCTGCCTCGGCAGCGTAGCGGACGAAGAACGCGTCCAGGATGCCGGTGCGGGAACGGCTCCAATGGCCGAAGCGCCAGGACAACTGGGCCAGCGCGTCCCGGCTGCTGCCGCCTTCCAGCAGCAGCGCCAGCCCAGAGGCCAGCCCGGCACGGTCTGCGCCGGACTTGCAGTGCATCAACGCCGGGGCGTCCAGGGTGCGGTAAAGGGCGGCAAAGCGAAGGATGCGGTCACGGTGCGGCGCGCCGCGGCTCTCAAATGCCATGTCAACATGATGGAGGCCGAGATTGGCGGCAGCTTGGCGGGAGAGGGCGTCCGAGCCGCACTGGCGATGGCCGCGCAGGTTGATCAGGGTTCGCAGGCCGTAGCGCCGCCGGGCGGTTGCCAAGCGGGCAGGAGTGGGATGGTTGGAGCGATACAGCTTGCCCGGCACCACCTCGGCCAGGTTGTCCCACGCCATGCGGAATACGGCGTGGTCGGTCAGCAGCGAGTCGCGCCAGGCGGCAGCCCGTTGCCAGCCGGCCGTCATGTCTCCGGAGAATGCCATGACGGCCAGGCTAGCAGGAAACGCCGCCGGTGTTTAGCCGGCGCGCTCCAGCAGCATCTGCTTGATCTCGCCGATCGCCTTGGCCGGGTTCAGGCCCTTGGGGCAGGACTTGGTGCAGTTCATGATGGTGCGGCAGGCATACAGCTTGAATGGGTCCTGCAACGCGTCCAGCCGCTGCCCGGTGTACTCGTCCCGGCTGTCGGCGATCCAGCGATAGGCGGCCAGCAACGTCGCCGGGCCGAGATAGCGGTCGCCGTTCCACCAGTAGGACGGGCAGGAGGTGGTGCAGCAGAAGCACAGGATGCACTCCCACATGCCGTCCAGCTTGTGGCGCTCCTGCACGCTCTGGCGGCGCTCGCCATCCGGCGGCGGCGGGGTATCGGACTTCAGCCACGGCTCCACGGAGCGCAGCTGGGCGTAGGCCATGGTCAGGTCCGGCACCAGGTCCTTCACCACGGCCATGTGGGGCAAGGGATAGATCTTCACTGCACCGCGCACGTCCTCGACCGGCTTGAGGCAGGCCAGGGTGTTGCTGCCGTCGATGTTCATCGAGCAGGAGCCGCAGATGCCCTCGCGGCAGGAGCGGCGGAAGGTGAGGGTGGGGTCGATGTCATTCTTAATGTGGATCAGCGCGTCCAGCACCATCGGGCCGATCCGGTCCAGATCGACCTGGTAGGTGTCCAGGCGCGGGTTGTCGCCATCGTCGGGGTTCCAGCGATAAATCTTGAACTCGCGCACCCGCTTGGCACCGGGTGCGGCGGCCCAGGTGCGGCCAGGGGTAATCTTGCTGTTCTTGGGAAGGGCGAACTCAACCATATCTAACCTCTGTCTCCACCCAACCCCTTGAGGGCCGGTGTGAGACTGTTGCGGCCATCGACCCCGCCATGGCGGGATGTGCCTAGTAAACGCGCTTTTTTGGCGGGAACACGCTCACCTCATTGGTCAGCGTCTGCATCCGCACCGGGCGGTAGGACAAAGCCACGTCTCCAGCCTCGTCGAGATGGGACACCGTATGCTTCATCCACTCGCCATCGTCGCGGTCAGGAAAATCGTCATGGGCGTGGGCGCCGCGGCTTTCGTGCCGGGCCTCGGCGCTGACCATGGTGGTCATCGCGTTGGCGACCAGGTTGTCCATCTCCAGCGCCTCGGCCAGCTCGCTGTTCCAGATCATGGAGCGGTCGGTGACGCCGACGTGCTCCTGGCCGTCCCAGATCGCCTTCATCTTGGACACGCCCTGCTTCAGGCTCTCGTCCGTGCGGAACACGGCGGCGTGGGCCTGCATGGCGCGCTGCATCTGCTCGCGTAATTGGCCGACACGGGCCTCGCCGCGGCTGTGGCGCTTGCGGTCCAGCCGGTCCAGGCCAGCCTCGCCGGCGCGGGCGGGCAACGGGGCCTGCGAGCCGCCGGGCTTGAGGATCTCCGCGGCGCGATGGGCGGCAGCGCGGCCGAACACCACCAGGTCCAGCAGCGAGTTGGTGCCAAGGCGGTTGGCGCCGTGCACGGACACGCAGGCAGCCTCGCCCACTGCCATCAGGCCGGGCACTACGGCATCCGGGTCGGAGGCGGTGGGGCGCAGCACCTCGGTGCGGTAGTTCGTGGGGATGCCGCCCATGTTGTAGTGCACGGTCGGCAGCACCGGGATCGGGTCCTTGGTCACGTCCACGCCGGCGAACACCTTGGCCGTCTCGGAGATGCCCGGCAGCCGCTCGTTCAGCAGCTCAGCGCCCAGGTGCTCGATGTGCAGGTTGATGTGGTCCTTGTTCGGCCCTACGCCGCGGCCCTCGTTGATCTCGATGGTCATGGAGCGGCTCACCACGTCGCGGCTGGCCAGGTCCTTCGCGGTGGGGGCGTAACGCTCCATGAAGCGCTCGCCGTTGCCGTTGGTCAGGTATCCGCCCTCGCCGCGCACCCCCTCGGTGATGAGGCAGCCGGCGGGGAAGATGCCGGTCGGGTGAAACTGCACGAACTCCATGTCCTGCACAGGCAGCCCGGCGCGCATCACCATGCCGCCGCCATCGCCGGTGCAGGTGTGGGCGGAGGTGCAGGAGAGGTAGGCACGGCCGTAGCCCCCCGTGGCGAGCACGGTGGTCTGGGCGCGGAAACGGTGGATGCTGCCATCCTCCAGGCACCAGGCGGTCACGCCGCGGCAGGCGCCTTCCTCATCCATGATGAGGTCGAGCGCGAAGTACTCGACGAAGAACTCGACCTCGTGCTTGAGGGACTGCTGGTACAGCGTGTGCAGGATGGCGTGGCCGGTGCGGTCGGCCGCGGCGCAGGCGCGGTTGGCCGGGGTCTTACCGTATTCCTGCATGTGGCCGCCAAACGGGCGCTGGTAGATGCGGCCGTCCTCGGTGCGGGAGAACGGCACGCCGAAGTGCTCCAGCTCGTAGATCGCCGGCACCGCCTCGCGGCACATGTATTCGATGCTATCCTGATCGCCCAGCCAGTCTGACCCCTTCACGGTGTCGTACATGTGCCAGCGCCAATCATCCTCGCCCATGTTGCCGAGCGCCGCGCCGATGCCGCCCTGGGCGGCCACCGTGTGCGAGCGGGTCGGGAACACCTTGCTGATGCATGCGGTCTTGAGCCCGGCAGCGCCCATGCCGAGGGTGGCGCGCAGCCCGGCACCGCCCGCGCCGACCACCACCACGTCGTAGGTGTGGTCCACGACCTGATAGGCGCCGTTGGAAGGCTTGGAGATCGCGTTCATGTTCGTGACACGTCCGGGTGAGAGGTCAGGCCGTGAAGGCCATGCGGAGAATGGAAACCGCGCAGAGCAGGCCCAGGAACAGGGCAGCGCCCTGATTCAGGAGCAGGGACACCCGCTTGGTCTTCGGGTCGTGGATATAGTCTTCCATCACGACCTGCAGCCCTAGTTGGGTATGGTGGAACGTCATCGCCACCATCGCGAGCAGCAAAACAGTATTGACCGGGTTCGCCGCAAAACGGTGAACCGCCTGCTGCGGAGCGCCCAGCAAGTGCAGCACCGCGTAGATGAACCAAAGGGTCAGCGGCACGAGGGCGATGGCGGTCAGCCGCTCCACCTTCCAATGATGCAGCCATCCGCCTGCGGCGCCCATGCCGCGGGCGCGGCCCAGCTCGGAGCGCATCACCTCGACCTTGGGGCCGGCTGCGCTCTGGGTGCGCGCCGCGCCGGACGACTTAGCATTCAGCATCAGCGCCACACCGCGAGCACGGCCACCCAGATCGCCACGGTGCTGAGGCCCGTCGCCGCCACCGTCGCCCAGCCGCTGGCGTAGACCTGCGGCAGGTCGAAGCCGTAGCCGGCGTCCCATGCCAGGTGACGCAGGCCGGCAAAGAAATGGTACATCAGCGCAGCCGTCCAGCAGAACAGCAGGAACAGCCCGATCCAGGAGCCCATCACCGCCTGCATCGTGCCGTACGCGCCGGGCGACCCGGCGGATGCCACGAGCCACCACACCATCAGCAGCACGCCGATGGAGCTGCCGACGCCGGTGATGCGGTTCAGGGCAGACAGCACAGAGGTGAGCTGGGGTCGGTACACCTGCAAATGCGGAGACATCGGGCGGCTGACCGTGCTGCCATCCGTCCGGTGGCCGACCATCAAGGCGTCACGCGCGTCGTTCATCCGTCACCCCGAAGCATGGCCCAGTTTTCATGCGGCGATGCACAATTCCTATAGCTGGAGGTGGGGAGGGTCAACGCGAGCGCAATATGATACCAGTCAGCTTCGGCCGCGATCAGCGCCGTGGCCCCCGCGTCACCCGGTGAGGCGCAGCCCCGCCACGCCGGCCAGGATCAGCCCGGCGCAGGCGATCCGCAGCGCCCCGGCAGGCTCGCCTTCCATGGCGATGCCCCAAGCCAGTCCGCCAGCCGCGCCGATGCCGGTCCACACGGCATACACCGTGCCCATCGGCAGCACGCGCAGGGCCTGGGACATCGCGCCGACGCTGCACGCCATGGCGGCCAGGGTGGCGGCGCTCCAACCCAGCCGGGTGAACCCGTCCGACTGCTTGAGCAGCACCACCCAAACCACCTCGAACGCCCCGGCCGCGGCGAGCCACAGCCAAGCCATGCTCAAGCGGCTTCCTTATGCCGCTCTCTTGAGCAGCCCCCGCGCCACCAGCGTCTCGGCGATCTGCACCGCGTTCAGCGCCGCACCCTTGCGCAAGTTATCCGACACGCACCAGAACGACAGGCCGTTCTGCACCGTCGGGTCCCGCCGGATACGGCTGACGTACACGTCATCGTCCCCGGCGCAGTCGATCGGCGTCGCGTAGCCGCCGTCGTCGCGGGTGTCCATGACGATGATGCCGGGTGCGTTGCGCAGCACGGCGCGGGCCTCGGCCGGGGTGGCGGGCAGCTCGAACTCGACGTTCACCGCCTCCGCGTGGCCGACGAACACCGGCACCCGCACGCAGGTGGCGTGCAGCTTGATGTCCGGGTCGAGGATCTTGCGGGTCTCGACCATCATCTTCCACTCCTCCTTGGTCGAGCCGTCGTCCAGGAAGCGGTCGATGTGGGGGATGACGTTGAAGGCGATCGGCTTGGTGAACTCCTGCGCGGTCGGCGCATCGTTGACGAACGTGCCGCGGCTCTGCGTCCACAGCTCGTCCATGCCGTTCTTGCCGGCGCCGGAGACGGACTGGTAGGTCGCCACGATCACCCGGCGAACGCGGAACTTGTCGTGCAGCGGCTTCAGCGCCACCACGAGCTGGATGGTGGAGCAGTTCGGGTTGGCGACGATGCCGCGGCGGATGCGGCCCAACGCCTCCGGGTTCACCTCCGGCACCACCAGCGGCACGTCCGGCTCCATGCGGAACTGGCTGGTGTTGTCGATCACGATGCATCCGGCCTCCGCCGCGCGCGGCGCGTGGATGGCGGAGACGGCGGCGCCCGGGCTGAACAGGCCGATGTCCCAGCCGGCGAAGTCGAACCGGTCGAGCGCCTGGACCTTGAGCACGCGCTTGGTCCCGAACGAGACCTCCTGGCCGACCGACTTGCCGGAGGCGAGGGCGGCGATGTCCGACACCGGGAAGTCCCGCTCGGCCAGCGTCTTGAGGATTTCGCGCCCAACCGCCCCGGTGGCCCCGGCGACTGCAACCTTGTAGCTCATGATATGCTGCCTTTCTGAGGCTTGGACCTAACGCCGGACGCGCGGGGTTACAAGCAATCCTACTTGCTGGCATCAGGGCAGCTAAGACTTCCAGTTCCGACGCATAGCGGACACCGGCTTGTCTGTCGCGTAGGTTCCGTCATGGGAGTTCTATAGTTTATTACGGACTTCACCACCCTTCTCAAAGGCAGTTTTGCTGCGCCTTGCCGTTTTAATACCGTCATGCCCGGGCTTGACCCGGGTATCCACGCCGATGGAACGGCACCGGCAGCGGTCGAGCGTGCCTGCTTACGCCAGCGGTGGCGGCAACCCCGTGGATACCCGGGTCAAGCCCGGGCATGACGGAGTATTTGGCCACTGCTAGCCTCTCAGTGTCCATCCGGGAACATCTTGAGCGTTCATGACAAGTTGTGGTTTGGT
>CAXTTH010000101.1:0-7138 GCA_964247035.1 uncultured Acetobacteraceae bacterium | reverse complement strand
TTGGTGGCGTGGGGGGTGCGCTGCCCGGCGGGCATCATGGCCAGGCTGGGCACCCGCAGCAGCGCCCGCGGCGTCGGCTGGCCGCAGCCGGGGCAGTCCTGCGGCAGCGCGTACTCCGCCATCGGCCGGATGGCGGTGAAGGCGCCGCAGCCGGCGCATGCGTAGTCATAGGCCGGCACGGCTCAGAGGTCCGGCGCGTGGAGCACGTCCACGCCGCCCACGGACTGGGTCGGGCCGTCCGCGCCGGGCTGGATGTCGAAGTCGAAGATTGCCGTGGGAAGCCACAGCGTGGCGCAGGCGTTCGGCACGTCCACCACGCCGCTGACGTGGCCCTGCACCGGGGCGGTGCCGAGGATGGAGTAGGCCTGGCCGCCGGTGTAGCCGAACTTCTTCATGTACTCGATCGCGTTCAGGCACGCCTGACGATAGGCCACCCCCACGTCGAGGTAATGCTGGCCGCCGTGCTCATCGACCGAGATGCCCTCGAAGATCAGGTGGTCGTTGTAAACCGGCTTGATCGGGCTCGGCTTGAAGATCGGGTTCTTGATGCCGTACTTGGCCATGCCGTCCTTGATGAGGCTGACCTTGAGGTGCGCCCAGCCCGGCATCTCGATGGCGCCGCAGAAGGTGATCTCGCCGTCGCCCTGGCTGAAGTGCAGGTCGCCCAAGGACAGCCCGGCGCCGTCGACATAGACCGGGAAATACACCTTGGCGCCGCGCGACAGGTCCTTGATGTCGCAGTTGCCGCCATGCTCGCGCGGCGGCACGGTGCGCGCGCCGGTAGCCGCCGCCGCGTCCCTCGCCTCGCCCTTCAGCCGGCCCATGTGCGCCATGCTGGCGAGGGGCGGGTTGGCCAGGGGGGGCACCCGCGTCGGGTTGGTGTCGATCAGGCCTTGCTCGCGGGTGTTCCAGGTTTCCAGCAACGGCTTGGACGGCAGGCAGCCGATCAGCCCCGGGTGGATCATGCCGGCGAAGCTCACGCCGGGCACGTGGCGGGACTGGGCGAACAGGCCCTTGAAGTCCCAGATCGACTTCATTGCCTCCGGGAACTGCTCGGTGAGGAAGCCGCCGCCGTTGTTTTGGCTGAAGATGCCGTTGAAGCCCCACTCGTTGGCCTTGAACGCGCCGATGTCCAGGATATCGACCACCAGCAGGTCGCCGGGCTGCGCGCCCTCCACGCCGATCGGGCCGCTCAGGAAATGCACGATGCTGAGGTCGAGGTCGCGCACGTCGGCCGCCGACTCGTCGTTCTTGATGGAGCCGCCGGTCCAGTCGTAGCACTCGATGATGAAGTCGTCGCCGGGCTTCACGGTGGCCGCCATCGGCAGGTCAGGATGCCAGCGGTTGTGGATCTGGTCGTTCTCGTAGGGCGAGGCGGCCAGGTCGACCTTGATCAGCGTGTCCGTCATGGGCGGTGTCTCCTTTGGGGGTTCATACGGCCAGGAAGCGGGCGACCTTCTCCTCGTCGATCTCCGCCCGCGGCGCCTGGTGGACGATACGGCCGCCCTCCAGCACCAGGATGCGGTCGGCAATGGCCAGCGCGAAGGCCAGCACCTGCTCCGAGACGACGATGGACAGGTTGCGCTCGTCGCGGATGCGCTTGAGCGTGCGGCCCAGCTCCAGGATGATGGAGGGCTGGATGCCCTCGGTCGGCTCGTCCAGCAGCAGCACGCTGGGGTCGGTGGCCAGCGCGCGCGCGATGGCGAGCTGCTGCTGCTGCCCGCCGGACAGGTTGCCGCCGCGGCGGTGGCGCATCTCCCTCAGCACGGGGAACAGCTCGTACAGGTGCTCCGGCGCCCGGGCCTTGCCGCGCACGAACAGCCCCGTCTCGATGTTCTCCTGCACCGTCATGGCGGAGAAGATCATGCGGCCCTGCGGCACGTAGGCCACGCCTTGGGCCACCCGCCTGCTGCTCTTCAGCTTGGTGAGGTCGGCATCCTTCAGCCGTACCTCGCCGGACTTCGTGGGGATCAGGCCGATCAGCGACTTCATCAGCGTCGATTTGCCCATGCCGTTGCGCCCCAGCACCGCCACGATCTCGCCGGGCGCCACGGTGAAGTCCAGCCCGTGCAGCACCTCGCTCTGGCCGTAGGATACGCGCAAGGCGGTTGCGGTCAGCATGGCGAAGCCAAGGCTGGGGCTTTGCCCCAAACCCCACCAGAGGACAGTCGTCCTCTGGACACCTTACATGAAGGGGTGAAGGGGACGACTGTCCCCTTCCGGGTGCAGGGCAGAGCCCTGCAGAGCAGACCATTTGAGATTTGCCGCACTTCGCTAATGGCCAAGGTACACCTCGACCACGCGCGGATCCGCCTGCACGTGCGCCATCGAGCCTTCGGAGATGATGCGGCCCTGGTGCAGCACCGTCACCTTGTGGGCGATGTCGGCCACGAAGCCCATGTCGTGCTCGATCACCAGCACGGAGCGGTGCTGGATGATCCGGTGCAGCAGCTCGGCGGTCTTCTTGCGCTCGGCCACGCTCATGCCGGCCACCGGCTCGTCGAGCATGAGCAGCGCCGGGTCCTGGATGAGCAGCATGCCGATCTCCAGCCATTGCTTCTGGCCGTGGCTGAGGTACTCGGCCTGCTGGTGCAGCACGTCGCGCAGGAAGATCATGCCCGCCACTTCCTCGATGCGGTCCCGCACCTCGGCGTCGCGGCGGAAGGCGAGCGCGCCGAACACGGAACGGCCGCGGGGAAAGGAGATTTCCAGGTTCTCCAGCACCGTGAGGTCCTCGTAGATCGACGGGTTCTGGAACTTGCGCCCCACTCCAGCGCGGACGATCTGGTGCTCCTTCATCGCCGTCAGCTCCGCGCCGCGGAACTTGATGGAGCCGCCGCTGGCCTTGGTGCGCCCGCAGATCAGGTCCAGCACCGTGGTCTTGCCGGCGCCGTTCGGCCCGATGATGACGCGAATCTCGTTCGGGTCCACGTAGAACGACAGATCGTCCACCGCCTTGAATCCGTCGAACGAGACGCTGAGGCCCTCGACCGCGAGCAGGAAATCGGTTTCGCTCATCGCGCGACCTCGCGCGTCTGGGTCATCGGCCGGCCTCCACGCCGACCGCGTCCGGCGCTTCGGCCAGGCGAGCCGGCCGGGGCGCCGTGCCGAGCAGCCGGTCCCCACCCACGGGTCGGCATGCCGGCGCCAGACCCCAGCCAGGCCGTCCGGGAAGGCCACGACCACGAGGATGAACAGCGCGCCCATGGCGAACAGCCAGGCTTCCGGCAGGCGTTCGGAGAACGAGGTGCGGGCGTAGTTCACCAGCAGCGTGCCGTAGACCGCGCCGAAGATGGAGGTGCGCCCACCGACGGCGCAGTAGATCACCATCTCGATGGATGGCACGATGCCGACCAGCGAGGGCGACATGAAGCCCACTTGCAGCGTGAACATCGCGCCGCCGATCCCGGCCAGGGCGGCGGCCAGGCAGAACACGAATACCTTGAAGCTGGCCACCTCGTAGCCGGAGAAGCGCACCCGGTCCTCCCGGTCGCGGATCGCCACCAGGATGCGCCCCAGCTTGCTGCGCCGGACGACGTGCGCGAGCAGCAGGGAGGCCAGCAGCAGCATGGCGCTGCCCATGTAGAGGATGAGCTTGGCGCTGTCCGTCCGGATGTCCCAGCCGTTCAGGGTGCGCAGGTCGGTCATCCCGTTCACGCCGCCGGTGTAGCCCTGCTGGCCGATGATCAGGATGGTCATGATGGAGGCCATCGCCTGGGTGATGATGGCGAAGTAGGTCCCGCCGACCCGGCGCGTGAACATGGCGAAGCCCACCACCCCGGCCAGCGCCACCGGGGCGCACCAGACGGCCATCATGGCGAAGCTGAGATGGCGGAATGGCGTCCAGAACCACGGCAGCGCGGTGATCTGGTTCCAGTCCATGAAGTCCGGGATGCCCGGCGTGGATTGGATCCTGGTCGCCTCGGGGCTGGACGCCTCCAGCTTCAGGTACATCGCCATGGCATAGCCGCCGAGCCCGAAGAACACGCCCTGCCCCAGGCTCAGGATGCCCGCGTCGCCCCAGCACATCACCAGCCCGAGCGCCACGAAGCCGTAGGTGACGTACTTGCCGAACAGGTTGAGCCGGAACGGGTCCAGGATGGCGGGCAGCACGCCCAGCAGCAGGGCTGCCAACACCAGGAAGCAAAGCAGGTCCTTGCGCGTGAAGGTGCTGCCGCTCATCGCCGCACCTTCAGCACGAACAAGCCCTGCGGCCGGATCATCAGGATGCCGACCACAGCCAGCAGCACGATCACCTGCGCCATGGAGCCGCTGAGGAAGAACTCCAGCGTGGAGCGCGCCTGGCTGATGGTGAAGGCGGACGCGATCGTGCCGCCGAGGCTGGCAGCGCCGCCGAACACCACGACCAGGAAGGTGTCCACGATGTACAGCTGCCCGGCGGTGGGGCTGGTGGAGCCGATCATGGTGAAGGCGCTGCCGGCCACGCCCGCGATGCCGCAGCCGATGCCGAAGGTGGCGCGGTCCACCCGCTCGGTGTCGATGCCGACGGCGCTGGCCATGGCGCGGTTGCTCATCACGGCGCGCACCTGCTTGCCCCAGCCGGAGCGGAAGATCAGCAGGTACACGCCAGCGGTGATCAGCAGGGACAGCACCATGACGATGATGCCGTTGACCGGGATGTCGATGCTGTCGGTGACGGCGATGGAGCCGATCATCCAGTCCGGCAAGTCCACGCCCACCTCGCGGGCGCCGAAGACGGAGCGGAACACCTGCTGCATGATGAGGCTGAGGCCCCAGGTGGCGAGCAGCGTGTCCAGCGGGCGCTTGTACAGGTGCCGGATCAGCGCCCACTCCACGAACATGCCCGCCAGCCCGGCGGCGAGGAAGGCGAGCACGATGCCGACGATGAAGCTCGCCGCGAACAGCCCCGGCAGCCAGGCGGCGAAGCTGCTGGAGACCAGGTAGGTCACGTAGGCGCCCAGGATCATGAACTCGCCATGCGCCATGTTGATGACGCCCATCTGGCCGAAGATAACCGCGAGGCCTAAAGCCATCAGCAGGAACACCGAGAACAGGATCAGCCCGGCGAAGCCCTGCATCGCCATGATGGAACCGAGGTCGCCGAAGGAGTATCCGAACAGCATGGCGGCTACTGGTAGCCGGCCGGGAACGGGTTGGGCTCGATCAGGTCCGGCGTCTCGAACACGATCTTGAACTGGCCGTCGGCCTGCGCCAGCCCGACCCGGGTGCGGCTCCAGAGATGATGGTTCTTGTCGTGGATGCGGACGTAGCCCTCGGGCGCCTTGTCGAACACGATGCCGTTGGACGCCTCGGCGATCTTGTCGACGTCGAAGCTGCCGGCCTTTTCCACCGTGAGCTTCCACAGCCACGGCCCGAGATAGGCCGCCTGCGTCACGTCGCCGATCACCGCCTTCTCGCCGTACATCTTCTTGAATGCGGCGACGAACGCCTTGTTGTTCGGGTTGTCGAGCGACTGGAAATACTTCATGCAGGAATAGGCGCCGGCGATATTCTCGCCGCCGATGCCGACCACCTCGTCCTCGGTGACGGAGATCGTCATCAGCGTCTGCTTCCTGAGGTCGATGCCGGCCGCCTTGAGCTGCTTGTAGAAGGCGACGTTGGAGCCGCCCACCACGTCGGCGTAGATCACGTCCGGCTTGGCCAGCCTGATCTTGTTGATGACCGAGTTGAACTGCGTGCTGCCGAGCGGGAAGTAGTCCTCGCCCACCACCTTGCAGCCCTCCAGGTGGCCCTCGATGTGCTTGCGCGCGATCTTGTTGGAGGTGCGCGGCCAGATGTAGTCGGAGCCGATCAGGTAGAAGCTCTTGCCGCCCTTCTCCTTGTTGACCCAGTTCAGCCCGGCGAGGATTTGCTGCGTCGCCTCCTGCCCGGTGTAGATGACGTTCTTGGACTGCTCCAGCCCTTCGTAGAAGGTGGGGTAGTACAGCATTCCGTTCAGCTGCTCGATCACCGGCAGCACCGCCTTGCGCGAGGCCGAGGTCCAGCAGCCGAAGATGGCGGCGCAATGGTCGGACGCGAGCAGCTTGCGCGCCTTCTCGGCGAAGGTCGGCCAGTCGCTGGCCCCGTCCTCCTGGATGAACTTGACCTGCCGGCCCAGCACGCCGCCGCCGTCGTTGATCTGGCTGATCGCCAGCTTCTCGGCTTCCGTTGCGCCCGTCTCGCTCAGCGCCATGGTGCCGCTCAGCGAGTGCAGGATGCCGCAGGTCACGCTGTCGTCCGTCACCGCGAGCCCGGTCGTGTTGACCTGGGCGGTCGGCGATGCGGCCCGCGCCGTGCGGGGCAGCAAGGAAAGCGCCGGGATCGCCGCCATGCCCCCCAGCAGGGTGCGCCTCAGCGCCGAGCGGGGCATCGCATCCTGGGGTGTGTCGGCCATGGTTGCCTCCGGGGCGCGTAAACAGCTCGTTACCGTTGCCGCCATGGTGCAGCGCGGGAATACGTCGAATGACGTAGAGGCCCCTCCCGTGCGATGCTTGACCGCCGGCACGCCGTGTTGACGATGCGCCGACGCAAGGAGTCCACGCCCGCATGGCGAGCCGACAGCGCATCGTCCGCACCCGGCGCGACTACAACCAGTGGGTCGCCAACCAGACCATGGAGGATTACGCGCTCCGCTTCACTGCCAAGGGCGCCCGGCGGTGGTCGGCGCTTCGGGTGGCCAACACGGCGCTGGGCGCCATCTCCTTCCTGGCGCTGGAGGCGATCGGCGGCACCATCACCCTCGCCTACGGCTTCGACAACGCCGTCCCCGCCATCGCCTGCGCCGCGGCGCTGATCTTCGTCACCAGCCTGCCGATCGCCTACTTTGCCGCCCGCTACGGGGTGGACATCGACCTGCTGACCCGCGGCGCCGGGTTCGGCTACATCGGCTCCACCGTCACTTCGCTGATCTACGCCTCGTTCACCTTCATCTTCTTCGCCATCGAGGCGGCCATCCTCGCCTCCGCCCTGCAAGCCTGCTTCGGGCTGCCGCTCTGGGCGGGATACGTCGTGTGCTCCGTGGTGGTCATCCCGCTGGTGGTGCACGGCATCACCTTCATCAGCCGGCTGCAGCTGTGGACGCAGCCGGTGTGGTTCGCGTGCAACCTGCTGCCGTTCGCCTTCATCTTCGCCCGCGGCCCGGCGGCGCTGCGGGCGT